>DASTMJ010000001.1:0-6208 GCA_035714205.1 Flavisolibacter sp.
ACCAGGGTAAATAGTTCAGTAAGTTGTGTTAATCCGAGATTTTTCCTTTTTCTCCCACAAACCATTGCTCTTTATTCTTGAATAAAACATTAAAGGTTGTAAGAGAGCCATATATACGGGTTATATATTGCTGCAGGTTTACTTTATCTTCATCGGTAAGAATTTTGTGTGCATTTATCTGTTGTTCCATTACCCTTAGCCTGTCACGCAGCATAACAATTTTATGAAAAAAGTCCTCAATAGGAATTTCTTTTGGCTTTAAAGAACGGTCTGCGGGTTGTAATATCAATGTACCTTTTTCCCATCGATCACCCAGTTTAACCACTTCAGCTATTCCTCCCCACAGGCGAAGTATTTTTAAAACTGATTTTTCTACTTCTGAATGGGTTTCAATTTCTACTGTTACATTTTCAGGTATGATCTCTTCAAGGTGCGTATCGTTCTTGTCAATTTCCTTTACTCCATGATTAATGAAAGAGATGAGATAGGTAGCATATTTAACACCTACAATTACCCCCGGTCCGTATTGTGTATGTTGAAGCCTGGTTCCGATGCCTAATAATAACTGGTCCATAATTAATATTAGCTGTCAATAAATATTTTTCTAAGATCAGCAGCAACTTATTTTACCTTGTTAAACTGGTATGGTGTAAACTCTACAAAGTCAGCAACTGTAACAGTTACTGATCGCACTTTTCCATCTTCTATTATAAAAGGCCAAACCTTGGTACCAAAAATAGCTTCATTAAAACTTGCCAAAAAACGATTAGTACCCAAAGGCTCCAGTTCAGCAAACCGCCCTTTATGATGTTCGAAAGTTGCAACCAGTTTTCCTTCTTTTATCGCAAGGTTCATCCTGCCATATACATCATGCATATATGTGCCAACAAACGCTGAAAGTGGTGCAGCCATCTTTAAATTCATGGCAACTGTGTCTTTCTTTTTCTGAAGCCACTCATCCTGACGCTTTTCACTGGTTTTATGGAAGCCCAGAAATACATTGTTGTAATTACGGTAAGGAAGTCCCAGGTAAGCATCCATGATCTCGTAACGCAAAGCTTCATATAAATTATTGGCATCAGTATTTGTTAAAACGATAATGCCTAGCTTTTCCTCTGGCACCAATGCAACACTTGTTACAAAACCATTTACACCGCCGGTATGAGCAACTATTTTACGTCCGCTATATTCTTCCAAAAACCAACCCAAACCATATAAAGCAAAATGCGCTTTATTAAACATATGGCCTCCGTTACCTAAAATTGAATGTGGCAAACGGGTCTGCTCAATTGCTACCAAAGGAATGACTTCCTTATCATTAAGCTTACCACTGTTTAATAACGTCATCACCCATTTACTCATATCATTTACTGATGAAGAAATGCTACCGGCAGGCCCCATATTTTCAAGTCGGCCGTATGGTATTTTTGTTACTACATCTTTTATCACTGTATGGGCTACTGCCTTGTTTGAAGCAGCAGCAATTTCACTGGAACGTGCTAACGATTCATTCATTCCAAGCGGAGTAAATATTCTGTCTTTTACAAAATCAGCCCACTGCTTACCGGACACTTTTGGTATAATCTCACCTGCGGTGAGAAAAGCTGAGTTAGAATATCCCCATCGGCTGCGAAAACCATGCAAAGGTTTTACCTTGGCAAGCTTTGCCCTCACTTCTTCTTTGGTAAGGTCCGAATCAAAATACATAAAATCCCCCTGGAATGTTTCATATCCTAGACGGTGACATAACAGGTCCCTGATATTGGTTTCTTTGGTTACCCAAGGATCATATAATTTAAAATCCGGCAACCACTTTTGCACCTTATCATCTAATGCAAGTTTTTTTTCAGCATGTAGAATAGCCAACGCAGTTGCTGTAAAGGCCTTGGTATTGCTGCCTATCATAAACAAGGTATGTTCATCTACTTTTTCTGCAATCCCGGTTTCTTTCACCCCATAACCTTTCATTAAAACCACCTGCCCATCCTTTATTATAGCTACGGCCAAACCCGGTATTTTCCAATCACGCATTGCCTTTTCAACATAAGTATCCAGACTGTCTTTCACAAATGATGGGGCATCCTGTGCTTTTACAAATTGAATAAAAAACAGGAAGACAACCGAAGGAAGGAGTTTTAAAAAGCGTTTCATTTTATTTGCTGTTAGTTTGATTGGCTTTAAATACACGTATAAAATTTCCACCAAGAATTTTTTCAATATCTTTTTTGCTGTAGCCTTTTTCAAGTAATGCTTTTGTAATCAGGGGCAGTTTACTCACATCTTCCAAATGTTGTGGCGGCGATTCAATTCCGTCATAATCAGACCCTAAACCTACATGATCTATGCCTGCTAATTTGATAATGTACTCTATGTGATCGATCAGGATCGAAAACGGTGCATGCAGCGATTCCATTTCCTTAGGATATTTGGCCGTCAGCCACATATCAATTTCAAACTCCTGTAATTTTTCTGATTTTAAAGAATCCAGTTCAGCAGCATGTTCCCGTAGAAAAGTATTTTTTCGTTTCTCATAATTGCTGTCCAAAAAGCCCGAATAAAAATTGATATGGATGACGCCATCGTTTTTTGCAATAGCTTTTATCTGGTCATCTTTTAAATTACGCCGGTGTGGGCATAGTGCATACACACAACTATGAGATACAAGTACCGGTTTGGTTGTAAGCTTCATAACATCCCAAAACATTTTTTCGCCTGCATGGCTAAGATCTACCATCATGCCCAGCTCATTCATGCGCTTGATAACCTCTTGGCCAAATGTCGATAGCCCCTTTTGCCCGGTAAAAGACAAGCTGGTTTCATCTGCCGCGGAAGTGGCCCATGATGTGGAATTATTCCAGGTCAGGGTCATGTATCTCACACCTCTATTGTATAAACTATCAAGGTAAGAAAGATTATCTTCAATCATATGGCCCCCTTCCATGCCCATCATTACTCCCAATTTTTTTTGACCCACGGCCTTAATTAGTTGAGCAGGGTTTGTTACAATCATCAACCTGTGTTTATTCCGTGCTGTAATGGCATAAAGCGAATCGATCTGCCGGTTAGCAAAACGAAATCCTTTTCCATTACCATATCGCTCATCGCTCCAGATAGAAAATACCTGCACATCAACACCGCCTTTTCGGAAACGTTCTATATCTGAATGGGTTTTGCCTGTTAGATCTTCTTCTATACTAAGCCCTTTTAAAATGGAAATCAACACATCGTTATGGGTATCTATTACAGTTGCGTCTGCATGAATTTGTTTGTAGGATTGGCCAAAAGAAAGTGTTGAAATAAAGAGCAAAAAAAAGTGCAGTAACCTGATCATGACATACTATTGTCACATCAAATTAGCATTTTCTAAGATGCTAACTAAAAGGTTTTGCCTTTTTTAAATTCTTCTCCGGCATTTTTTATGAAATACTGAAAATCATATTCGGTGCTAAACAAGGTAAACTCATAGGAAGGTCGCTTGTAAATCATGAACCGGGTCAACGCATCTCCTTCAAGACCAGTAAGCCGGCGAACCAATGCTTTGTTAAAGCGATGATCAACAAACTTGTCTTTTTCCTGTTGCAAAAGACGTTCCCGGAATTTTTCCATTGATTTGTTTTTTCTGAATTGAAAAACACGAATCAATTCCTGGATATCGATGCCCGCACCGGTAGCACCAATAGATGTCATGCTTTCTAAATTAGGGCGTTTAAAATCAAAAGCCTTCGCATAATCCCTACGATTTTGAATGGAATCCTCTTTATAGACACGGCTACGAATACGAACTTCCTTCATCACATCTACTTTTAACCGTAAGGCAATGTCAAATTGGGAAACATCAGTAATTTTTAAAACCGGGTATTTGGGAGTTGGTTTTCCTAAAAACGAAAACCAGATCGAGTCTTTTTCAGATACATCCAGTTGATATTTTCCAAGAGAATCGGTCATGGTTGCCTTGCCACCAGTACTTAAAACTGTAACTGCCTCAATAGCAAACCTCCGGGAGCTGTCATAAACAGTACCCTTTATTTTAAACTGGGCATGCGCCAGCGTACCCATAAAGGCAAAAACAAATACCAGGCAAAGTTGTGTATAGCAGTTATTACGTTTCACTCAAACCTTTGAGGCAAGTAACAAAACAAAATCTAAATACAATGATAAAAGAAACGGCAGTAAAATAGGATAACATGGTTGTTGGTTCCGGCAAAAAAATCCTCAACCAATTAAAGGACACTTAAATCCCATCTATATAACTTGCTGAATTTGTACAAATTACCAGCATCAATTTCTGGCACATGTTTTTTAGTAGATAGCTTAAAGCCGGATATGGAAAATAAGATTTCAAAAAATACTGAAATGGAAATGAAAACAAGGCCGGAAGGAGTTCTGATTGAAAGGCCACTTGGCGAAGACGATACAAAACATGTTAATGGCAATTATGCCGACCCTATAGATGACGAGGATGATGAAGACGACGAAGATGACCTGGTTTTGGGTGATGAAGATGAAGTAGAAGGAGATGAAGAAGAATTTGAAGTAGAACTGGATGAGACCGACCTTGATGAAGATGACATAGATGAGGATGATTTGGTTATCGATACAGATGATATTGATGACGACGAAGATGAAGAAGATAACCTGTGAAAACATCCTGTGAAGAGCAATGAGCAGAAATTCATTGCTCTTTATTTTATACTCTCCTGCTATTTTCCGTTTTTAATAGAATTGCCATTTTTTTTAAACAAGTCTGCCCACATTCATCTTTCATCCCCGTATAATCATTACTCTAATTTTTACCTTCCCGGGATAATTCTCCCTTTTTTGTTTACGTCTTTTAGTTTTTAACTCCCCGGCTTTACTAGGACCCTTGGTTTTTCCATAATATTCTCTTAAAGAAATAAGCTATACAACCCCCGGAGTATCTAGCTCGTCAATACCACCGTACTTATCATATTATTAGAATGAAACAACACTTCTTCAAAAAACAGTCACTTCCAGTAAAGCAAAAACAATTGCCGCCATTAGCACTGTGTTTGTTAATGGATATGCTGGGATGTGCCAGTTATATCATCCCCTTTTTCGGAGAATTTTTTGACCTTTTATGGGCCCCGGTGTCAGCCATCATTTATTGGCGCCTGTTTGGGGGAGTAAAAGGGATTTTTGGAGGTTCATTGAATTTTCTTGAAGAATTTTTACCAGGGTTAGATATCATACCTACATTTACCATTACCTGGTTCATGCAATATCATAAAAGAAGTAAGGAAACAGTTACCATACAGGCGATACAATAAGAAACAGGAATAATGATGATTTACGTTTTCATCATTATTTCCTGCATGCCAGCAAAAATGGACTTCCAAATTACCCCGAAAAAAGATTGAGTGGTAAGTCGTGCAAATGGTACCTGATACGCTTTTCGTTCTATGCCGTTCGCACCGGGGTTATTGGAGTTTATTACATGTTTGTTTAATACCCGGGTAAGAAATTTCCTGGTAACAATCTCGCCTGTTGCTTCATCTGTTTTTCTTAACACAACAGAAAGATCCTTATACCGCATGTTCACATCGGACCAGGCAGTAAAATCTTCGGCTTTTACTTTAAAGGAAAGATCCTGGAGGTTAAGTGTAGGAATTTCTATATTGGCAAGAGGTACAGCAAGTGCATTTAATTGTTTTGCAGAAACATTCTTTACAGATCCCTGTACATCAAACCTGCCATTTGCGGAGTCCAGGTAGAATGTAAACAGGGCATTAATAGAACTGTTGCCGAATATATTTCCCTGTGCTACGGCAGTACACTTGTTATTATCCCTGATCCAATTTGAATCGTTAGTTACATTTTTTATGTGCAGATCGATGTTATCGAGATGTAAGGTGCCCAATTGTTTGGTGGTACCATTTTTTTCGGTGTAAATAACAGAAGCTTTTTGCATTAATACGTTGCTGATGCGGATACGTGTATTGGCTTGCAATAATTTTTGATGCGGATAAGTGCCGATTTTGCTTTTAAATTTTCTTTCCCAGGTTTTGTCAAGATAAACTTCAAGTTTGGGTTGTTCTAATAAGATGCTGTCAGCGTCCAGTATATTGCTATGCAAAAAGCGGTCAAGGTAGGTATTGGTCAGTCTTATCTTGTGAAATTCTATATAATAAAGACTCGCCTGTACGCCATAATACTGGTAAAAATCATCCTTCTCTAATGTAGGTTGCAG
>DASTMJ010000002.1:0-3759 GCA_035714205.1 Flavisolibacter sp.
AAGTATGTTGCAAAAATCAATTGCTTCACAAGTATAGATCGTTTGGATCCTTACCTCGACCAGGTAAGTATAGAAGCTATAATAGCGCAATAATTTTTTGCGTTCTCTTTTCAAAACTCTCAGGCTGGTTTGTCACATGCATAGAAACCTGGCGGCAGTAAGTGAGTTCCTGATTGGCCAACTGCAGCTTAAGTTTTTAGTGATGGTTGTTTACATTTTTTTATATTGTAGATAAATACATCGCTTGCTATCTTCAAAAAGAACTGTTCTTGTTTCAGTTTATGCTGCAGTAGTTTGTTTTGCCGCTTATGCTTCTATCACTGCTTTTCGTAAAGCTTTTAATGTAGCGCCTTATGAAGGCTACCAGGTTGCCGGGCTGGATTATAAAGTGGTTTTGATCATTACCCAGGTTATGGGATACATGCTGAGTAAGTTTTACGGCATCCGGTTTATCAGCGAATTAAAAAAACTGGGAAGGGGAAAATTAATTTTACTTCTTATTGGTATATCCTGGCTTGCATGGCTTGGCTTTGCATTAATTCCACCACCCTATAATTTCTGGTTGCTTTTATTAAATGGTTTCCCGCTGGGTATGTTGTGGGGTGTTTTGTTCTCCTATGTAGAAGGAAGAAGAGCAACAGATTTTATTGGAGCGGCACTGGCAGTTAGTTTTATATTTGGACCCGGCCTGGCAAAATCCACCGCACTTTTTGTAATGACCCAATGGGGTGTAACTGAATACTGGATGCCTTTTGTAACAGGCCTGCTTTTCTTTTTACCTCTTTTATTATTTGTATACCTGCTGGAAAAAATTCCTCTACCAGATGCCGATGATGTTGCACATAGAACAGAACGTATACCTATGAATGCTTCAGATCGCCGGCAATTTGTGAAAACCTTTTTGCCTGGGTTACTAATACTGGTGTTGATCTACATTTTTGTAACGGTGCTAAGGGAGGTAAGGGACGGGTTTATGGCTGATATGTGGAAGGCTTCGGGAGAGCCTTTTAATGCCGGTGTGTTTGCACAAACCGAAATGCTGATCTCCATGGCCATCCTGGTTATGATTGCTACTATGGTGATCATTAAAAATAATAACCAGGCTTTTGTGATGGCACAACTAATTATGCTGCTGGGTTTCTTATTATCGGGCATCGTAACCTATCTATACCTGCAAAAAAATCTCGGTACGTTTAACTGGATGACTTTTGTGGGGCTGGGACTTTACATGACCTATATCCCTTACAATAGCATTTTATTTGACCGTATGCTGGCTACGTTCAGGTATGCTGCTAATGTAGGCTTCCTTATTTACCTGGCCGATTCATTTGGATATCTGGCCAGTGTCAGTGTGTTGTTAAGTAAAACCATCTTTAACCTGCAATTGAACTGGCTGCATTTTTATACCCGCCTGGTTATGGGTACCTCGATTGTTGGTGTGGTCTGTATTATAGCGTCGCTGGTTTATTTTCAGAGAAAACAAAAAAAGTTTGCTGCACAAACTGTACACTGATTTGATTCTATTGTAATAAAAAACCCCTGTTCAACAGGGGCTTCTTATAATAAGAATTTATTTTTTATTCTACTTTAAAATTAACTACAGTAGTACCCCACAATAGAGACACTTTACCATCCTCCGAAATAGTATAGGTCAGTTTTTCTTGTGAACTTTCAGATTTGCCGGGTTTTACTTTTACCTGTAAAGCATCCTGTGCTTTGTTTTTTTCATAATCGTAGGCACCCCAGGTATTCCACACCTTATTAAAAGTGATGGTCCAGTCGTCGCCATTATCGGTCATAAATAAAGCGTACTTACCGGCAGGTAAATCCTGGCCTTCCACTTTTACATCCCTACTGGTTTCAAAAACAGTTGCTTCATTGGCACCTGCACGCCAGATCTGTCCCTGTTTGGGTTCAATATCTTTGCCCATGGTTCTGCCCTTTAATGATGGCTGGCTGTAATCAATTGTCACAATAGCCCCTGATTGTAATGTTTGGGTAATTTTTGCTGGTGGACTAGGTCTTTTTGACTTATCGTTCTGTGCACAGGCAGCAATGGATAACAGCAAACCTGCACTAAATAAAGTAACAGTAAGAAAACGTTTCATAATTATTTTTTTTGATAGGGGAAGTTAAGCATACTAATAATGAATTGCCTCAATTTTAACAACCAATCCATGTAAGGTTTTATTTCCATGTGACTGGTGTATTGTTTTTCGCAATTCATACATCAAAACTCACATTTCGCTAAATCAGCCTTTATATTTTTTTGGAGTTTAAATTACTTGCATCCTTGTCAGCAGTAGTTATAAGTTATATCAAAAAGTTTTAGTTATCAGTGTGTGTGTTTTCTATCGGCCCCTGGCTTTTGCCGGGGCCTTTTAATTTTGGTAGCGGTAGGCAAAAAGCTAGTCTTTTTTATTACTGATTGTGAAGCCAATGGTGGTGCCAACATTTTCTTTACTGCGTACATGCATAGATTGGCCATGTGCTTCAACAATATGTTTGCAGATAGCCAGGCCCAGCCCGCTTCCGGTTGCATCCCGGTTACGGCCTTCAGTGGTGCGGTAAAAGCGTTCAAATATTCTGTCAAGAAATTTTTCAGGGATTCCCATTCCATCATCACTGATCTCCACCAATACATTGTTACCATCGGTTTGGTACATACTGGCTACTACCGATCCATTGTGTTTTCCATATTTAATGGCATTATCAACCAGGTTGATCAATACCTGCCTGAATTTTTCCTTATCGCCGAAAACCAGAAGGGCTTTTTCGCATCCCTTTTTTATTGAGAATGAGATTTTTTTAGGCTCACCCTTCCAGGATAAATTTTCAAAAACATCTCTGACCAGCTCCTGAATTACAAAATTTTGTTGATGTAAGGTAATCTCACCTCTTTCCAGCTTCGAGATCTCATCAAGATCTTCAATGAGGTTAACAAGCCGCTCCACGTTTTTTGCCGCTTTTTGAAGAAATCTCTTATTGATCTCCGGATTTTCCAAAGCACCTTGCAATAACGTATCTACATAACCCTGTATAGCAAAAACAGGAGTTTTAAATTCATGTGACAGATTTTGGAGAAACTCTTTCCTGAAGGTTTCATTGTTCTTTAAAATTTCAATTTCCCGGCTGCGCTGTTCGGCCCAGTCTTCTACATCTTCCCGAACATCGTCAATACTTTTTTTAGGCAGTATGTATTTATAATACATTTCCTCTTTTTTGCTGGCCTTGGTGTGGTGAATGAATTTGTATATAAGCTTGATCTTACGGTAAATGAAATTCTGGATAATAGAAAGTATCAGGAAATAACTGCCTGTGAAAATCAGGCCCAGGGAAACCAGTCCGGTGACCCAGTTCTTTTGCAGGATCAGGATACCCAGGCTGATGGGAATGGAAAGTGCCAGGGCAGTGAAGGCCGACAGCCTGCGGGGCGAAAGATTTTTTTTTGCCATAGTTTACAATGATCAGAAGATAACTGCAATAGACCGGGCTTATTCAGCCAGTTCAAATGTATAGCCTACCCCTTTAACGGTCCGGATGCAATCCAATCCCAGTTTCTGTCTGATCTTTCGAATGTGTACATCAATGGTACGGTCACCAACAATTACATCATTGCCCCAAACCTGGCTCAGGATCTCATTCCGCAAAAACACCCTCCCCGGTTTGGAGGCCAGCAGGTAAAGGAGTTCAAATTCCTTCTTGGCCAATACAATATCATTCCCTTTGTACTCTACCATAAATTTTTCGGGATCAATT
>DASTMJ010000003.1:0-4467 GCA_035714205.1 Flavisolibacter sp.
GATCTCTCAGGGCCGGCCGTCCCATACATCGTACCGGTATATAAAACTGGATAAAGATGAAAAGTATGTTACATCCGGGCAGCTTCTGTTTTTCAAGGCTTTTGATGAGAGAAGCAAAAAAAGCGGGTTTGTTTATGGCAATACAAAAGCGATCGATAAACAATGCCTGGCCTGTATGCAGGCTGTTGCCTACAATGGTTTACAAAAAGCAAAAGAGGCTGATGTTTTTATATACACTAAAGAGTCCTACATATCTTCCCCGGACTTGTACTTTACACAAAATACCAACGCAACCGCTAAGGCTAAAGGTGCTACTGAAGCTGATGGTGAGGTGAGAATAAGTTCCATCAACCGGCAACAATCAAATTACAACTGGGGAAATGCAGAACTCTTTAAATGGAAAGCCTTTAATGGGAAAACGGCAACGGGCATTTTATACAAGCCCGAAAATTTTGATTCCACCAGGAAATATCCCATGATCGTTTACTTCTATGAAAAACTGAGTGATGGCTTGCATACTTATATAGCACCGGAACCTACACGCAGCCGTTTGAATATCCCGTTCTTTGTAAGCCGTGGCTATCTTGTTTTTGCCCCGGACATCCACTATACAAAAGGTCACCCGGGAAAGGATGCTTACACCTATATTGTTAGTGGTGCACAGGCTCTTTCTAAAAAGAAATGGGTGGATGCAAAAAATATTGGATTGCAGGGACAAAGCTGGGGTGGTTACCAGGTAGCCCATTTAATTACAGCTACCAATATGTTTAAGGCAGCATGGGCCGGTGCGCCTGTTGTTAATATGTTCAGTGCCTATGGAGGCATCAGGTGGGAAAGTGGTAATAACCGCCAGTTTCAATACGAAAAAGGTCAAAGCCGTATTGGCGCCACTCCCTGGGACCGGCCAGATTTGTATATTGAAAACTCTCCCTTCTTTCATTTAAAAAAGGTAAAAACGCCATTGGTCATTATGGCCAATGATGCTGACGGTGCAGTACCCTGGTACCAGGGAATAGAATTTTTTACAGCCCTGCGCCGGTTGGGTAAAAAAGTATGGATGCTGAATTATAACGGCGAGGCACATAACCTTGTGGAACGTAAGAATAAAAAGGACATCCAGGTTCGTGAGCAGCAATTCTTTGACTGGTTGTTAAAAGGTGATAAACCGGCTGACTGGCTAATGAATGGTGTGCCGGCCGTTAAAAAAGGAAAAGATTGGGGACTGCAACTGGTTGATGGTACAGAATAAAAATCAGTTTTATGGGCTTGCAGTACAATAAGGCAAACTGTATCTTGCGGGATATTTATATCCGTAACTCTAAAAAAATCTTATGAGAAAAACAGTATTTGCATTCCTGTTGATTCCTTTTCTTTCTTTTGTTACTGCTGACTGGATCACGACTAAAATAGATGAACGTACCAGCATAGAATTCCCAACTGAGACTGAATCCAAAGACCTGAATGGTAACACTATGTGGCTGAACCAGATCAGCGAGGATGCCCGTTGTATGGTGATGGTGATGGATTTTGCAAAAATGGGAGCCGATTCTGCAACGCTGGCGGAAGAAATGAACAGGCCGGAATCTTATGAGCAGTTTAAACAAGGTGTGGTTGGCGAGATTGAAGGTGCTTCACTGATCTCAGAAAAAAATACCCATTGGAAAGGTTACAAAACATTTGAATTTTTGATTGATATGGGTAAAACTGAAACCGGTTTAAACCGTATGTACAGCAAAAGCATTTTTATAGGCACTAAAATGTATTCGTTGTCGTTTTTTGAAAAAAATACCAAACCACAACCTGCTTTGCGAAACAAATTCTTTAATTCATTTAAAGCAGGTTAAAACTTAAGCAGCGGGCTTGCTGATGTATTTCACCAGGCTTCGTTTTGCTATTGGCAGCAATGTTTCTTCGACGGGAAATGTTAACCCGGTTTCAATGCTATACACCGCAGGGTTCGGAAGATCGCTGCGGTTTTTTATTAATTCATATTTAATGTTCTCGTAAGTATTTGCAATACTGCGCTGGTGAATATCTACGTAAGCTGTTTTTATGCTCCTGAATTTTTCATCATGCTTTTCAAAAATGGAAAGCCGGTATTGATAGATCCTTGTGGCTTTTGAATTGCCTGCACTTAAAAAGAAATAACCCTCCTGTATATCAAGCGGTACCAGGCCAACCGGCATGATAGTGAGTGCATCTTCCACAAATTCATAGATCTCTGCACCGTTACTTATGGTTGTTTTCATTTCACCAGCTGAATAATTAATGATCTCTTCCAGCTCCTGCATCAGGTCAGTATCAGCAATCATTTGCTCATACAGTACCTGTAATTTTTCTATCTGTATACCGGTTAGTTTTTTGGGAAAATGTTCCTGTAAATATTTTTTATTCTCGCGGAATGCAACAATGTTGTTGTAATGAAAAATGAGATCGGCCAGCTGCGGGTACAACTTATTTTCATTAAAGTATTTATTGATCTGCTGCAAATAAGCAAGCAGCGTATACTTCTTTAATTCAAAATCAATATAGCCTTCAGCAAACCAGGTTTCGGATAATCCTTTCATAGTCTTGAAGATTTGATTTCCTAATTTACTAAATAGACTTTTCAAATCATATACCTGTTTATCTTTAAGTTGTTAATTATATACAATGTTTAAATTTTATTGCTTTCTTTCCACATTCTTCCTCATGTCCTGCAGTACTACGCATTATTATATTGTACGTCATGCAGAAAAAGAAATAACTCCAACCATGATGTCGGGTGACGTGCCCTTATCGGCGGAAGGAAAACAAAGAGCAGAAGCATTAAAAGATCTTTTATTGAATAAAAAAATCGGTTCCATTTATTCTACAAATTATATTCGTACCAAAGCCACAGCACAGCCGTTGGCTGCTGCTAAAAATATATCGATACAGGTATATAAAGCTGGCGATACAGCTTTTATTCATTCCATAAGAAATGTTACTATTGACGTATTACTTGTTGGACATTCCAATACCGTTGATGACCTGGTGAATACATTAACAGGCACTACCTACATTGCCGGTGATCTTCCCGAAACACAGTACGGCGACCTGTTTATTGTAAAACGAAAAGGCAAAAAATACAGTTTTGAAAAAAAGCACTTTGGAAAATAGAACAGAACGATAGGTTCATAAAAAAAGCCTTGCAAAACAAGGCTTTTTGAGGTTTTATTAATTACGGGTTCAATAATCCCTGTTCAGGTTAAAATTCTCCAGTTCATTAGCCACGGCCGTTAAGAACGTAGCACCCAGGCTACCGTCAATGATACGATGATCGTAGCTCATAGAGAGATACATCATATGGCGAATGGCAATGCTGTCGCCATGCGGTGTTTCAATTACAACGGGGCGCTTTTTAATAGCACCCACGGCCATAATGGCTACCTGCGGCTGGTTGATGATGGGTGTTCCCATCAGGCTGCCAAAGGTTCCGACATTGGTTAGGGTGAATGTACCATCGGAAATATCTTCCGGACGTAATTTATTATTGCGGGCACTGTCTGCCATATGGTTTACCTGTTTAGCTAATCCAACCAGGTTTAATCCATCAGCGTTTTTAATGACCGGCACAATCAGGTTACCAGTAGGCAGGGCAGTAGCCATACCAATATTGATGTCTTTTTTGATGATGATGTTATTGCCTTCCAGCGAACTGTTGATCAGCGGAAATTTTTTGATGCAACGGACTATGGCCTCAATAAATAATGGGGTAAAGGTAATTTTGGTGCCTTCTCTTTTTTCAAAATCCTTTTTTACTTTGTTACGCCACATCACCAGGTTGGTCACGTCTGCTTCGGTAAAAGAAGTTACATGCGGACTAGTATGTTTGCTGCGCACCATATGATCGGCAATCAGTTTGCGCATACGGTCCATTTCAATGATCTCTACATTGCCTTTGTAAGCGGTAAGTTGTGAACCCCCGGTGTCGGGCTGACCCTGTTCCACCTTATTTATAGGGATCATCATTTCTGCAGGTTGCCTGCTTGCGGCTTGGGCAGGGGCAGCTATTTTGCCTGACCTTTTATCACTTACATACTGGAGGATGTCTCTTTTTGTTACACGGCCCTCGTTTCCTGTACCTGTTATCTTTTCCAATTCCACCATACTTACACCTTCCTGTGCTGCAATGTTCAGAACCAGGGGTGAATAAAAGCGGTTATTTCCCTGTTGGGATATAGTTGTTTCCTGCCTGTATTCCCCCTGGAACCCAGTTTGCTGTTGTGGTGGGGTTGCCGGTTGTGGTTGGGAAAAAGTTTGTTCAGGCTGACTTTGATAAGATTGTGCCGGCGATGTTTGCGCAGGTGCCTTTTGAACCGATTCGGTTGCACCGGTTTTTATACGGGCAATAACGGTACCAATGGGTACTACATCATTTACATTAAAGAGCACTTCGGAAAGAATACCTTCGGCGGTAGAAGGAACTTCGCTATCAACTTTATC
>DASTMJ010000004.1:0-21275 GCA_035714205.1 Flavisolibacter sp.
TATATACCCAAACTACTACCTGTCCTAAAAAAAGGGACGTGCAGATTCAAAGGGTGCTGAACGAAACTGCCGGGAAAATTAAGATCAAAAACCAAAGGGGTTGTCAGTACATTGCAGCCCTGAATGATTTTATAAGCACGAATAATTAATGTCAAAGGTTTTACGTATTGGTACAAGGGACAGCCAGTTGGCTGTATGGCAGGCTACATTGGTGCAAGACCTTCTAAAAGAAATGGGTGTAGCTTCTGAACTGGTGTACATGAAAAGTGAAGGTGATATTGATACGGTAACGCCATTATATGCTTTAGGTGTTACAGGTGTGTTTACTAAAACGCTGGATGCTGCCTTGTTGAACAATCGCATTGATATTGCGGTTCATTCCATGAAAGATGTGCCCACCCAACTGGCGCAGGGAATACAACAGACCGCCGTATTAAAAAGAGCCTCGCATAAAGACATACTTGTTTATAAGAATGGCTTTGATTTTTTGAATGATTTTAATACAACAGCAACAATAGCCACGGGATCTATACGTCGTATAGCGCAATGGCTGCACCGCTACCCCAATCATACCGTGGAAAACCTGCGTGGCAATGTCAACACCCGTTTGCGTAAGTTAAAAGAAAGTAGCTGGCAAGGTGCCATCTTTGCAGCTGCGGGTTTGGAAAGAATTCAACTCAGGCCTGAAAACTCGGTTGACCTGGACTGGATGCTGCCGGCACCTTCACAAGGAGCTATCATGATTGTTTGTCGCGATGGCGATGATCGGGTATTTGAAAGTTGCCAACCGTTTAATGATGAAGCCACCGCACTATGTACAAAAATTGAAAAGGACTTTTTGCGTTTGCTAATGGGTGGTTGCTCTACACCAATAAGTGCACTGGCCCAGATAGAAAATGACACCGTTGTTTTTCGTGGTAATATTTGCAGCACCGATGGTGTTGATTTGATTGAAGTGATGTTACAGAAAGAAGTTCCAGCCAGTAAAGAACTAGGTGAAGAAGCGGCCCGTCAGATTTTGACAAACGACAAAACAAAACACATTATAGAAAACATTCGTAATGGCAGAGGATAAAAAATATTTGCTCAGCACACGGCCGCTTCCAAAAACTATTGTGGAAGAAGCTTCAAAAAAGAATGTGATCATCGAAGAATTATCCTTTATTGATACAACGCCAGTGCAGGATGAAGCACTCTTTCAAAAAATAAAGACCCTTGCTGCCGAACCACATACCGTTGTCTTTACCAGCATGAACGCCGTTGAAGCTGTGGCCGGCCAGGTAGACACTATTCCCAACTGGAAGATATATTCTATTGGAAATACCACCCGCCGGCTCATTGAAGAAAAATGGGGTAAGGAGATCATGGCTGCATCGGCGGAGAATGCGCAACGCCTTGGTGAACGATTGATTGACGATGGAATAAAGGAAGTAGTATTTTTTTGCGGCAACATAAGGCGAAACGAACTGCCAAATAAAATTCGCTCAGAAGGTGGTAAGGTGGAAGAACTGGTTGTGTATGAAACAGAAGACACCCCAACCAAATTGACAAAAGAATACGATGGTATACTGTTTTTTAGTCCCAGCGCTGTAAAGGCTTTTTACAGTCAAAACCAAACTTCAAAGAACACGATTCTATTTGCTATTGGCAAAACCACAGAAGAGGCCTTGCGCCAATACAAGGGTAAAAAGATAATAGTGTCTCATGTAACCGATAAAACCGAAATGGCGCAACAGGCAATTGATCACTTAAGCGAGGAAAAACAATTTAATAAGCATTGAAAAGAGAAACTATGGCAGTGTTAAAGAACGACCTGTTATTAAGAGCACTCCGCAGAGAAAAAGTAGAACGTCCGCCTGTATGGATGATGCGGCAGGCCGGAAGATACTTGCCGGATTATATCAAACTTAGAGAGAAGTACGATTTCTTTACCCGATGCCAAACACCGGAACTGGCTACTGAAATAACGCTTCAGCCGGTAGACCAGGTTGGCGTGGATGCGGCTATCATTTTTTCTGACATATTAGTGATCCCCCAGGCAATGGGGCTGGAAGTGTTGATGGAAGAAGGGAAAGGCCCGTCATTACCAAAGACCATCAAAACACAACAGGATATTGATGCATTAAATACAGCTAACGCCGAAGATCATTTGAAATATGTGATGGATGCCTTGTCCATGACAAAAAAAGAACTGAATGGCCGTGTTCCCCTGATCGGTTTTGCTGGTGCGCCGTGGACCATACTTTGTTATATGGTGGAAGGTAAAGGCAGCAAAACCTGGGACAAAGCCAAACAATTTGCCTATACACAACCGCAGTTAGCACATGCTTTATTGCAGAAGATCACCGACATTACGATTGATTATTTGATAGCGCAAACAAAAGCGGGTGCCGATACCGTGCAGGTGTTTGATAGCTGGGCCGGCTCCTTATCTCCGGAAGATTTTAAAACCTATGCGCAACCTTATTTAATCCAGATTGCAGATGCAGTAAAAGATCATGCACCAGTGATACTTTTTCCAAAAGGAACCTGGTATGCTTTAAATGATCTTAGTAAAACCAGCGCATCAGGCATTGGCATTGACTGGACGGTGGCACCGCAGGTAGCAAGACAACTCACGAATAATAATATTACGTTACAAGGGAATTTTGATCCGGCTAAATTGCTGGCACCAATACCAAAGATCAAGCAATGGGTGAAAGAAATGATTGATGGATTTGGCACTCAAAACTACATTGCCAACCTTGGGCATGGTATTACGCCAAACGTTCCGGTTGAAAATGCAAAGGCATTTGTGGAGGCGGTGAAGGAGTACAAGATTTAAAATTGAAAAAGTAAAAATGTAAAATGAAAGAAGCGAACTGTTTTTCATTTTTCATTTTTCGTTCTATATGATGAATATCAAAGAGTCCTGGATAACTTATATACACGATCTTCAAAACAGAATTTGTGCTGCCCTGGAAAAAACGGACGGCAAGGCAAGGTTTATGGAAGATGCGTGGGAAAGACCGGAAGGTGGCGGCGGCAAAACAAGAGTGATCGCTAATGGAAATGTGTTTGAAAAAGGTGGTGTGAACACTTCCGTTGTATTTGGCGACGTAACCGATGCCATGCGTACACAACTAAAGATCAACGGAGCCAAATGGTTTGCCTGCGGGTTATCACTCGTTATTCATCCGCTAAATCCTTTTGTACCCACTGTGCATTGCAATTACCGCATGTTTGAATTGTATAATGAAAACAATGAAGTAATTGATCGGTGGTTTGGCGGCGGTACCGATCTTACACCTTACTATCTATTTGAAGAGGATGCCCGGCATTTTCACCAAACCTATAAAGATGTTTGCGACCAATTTGACCCATCCTTCTACACCAAATTCAAGGCAACCTGCGATAATTATTTCGTGAACTTTCATCGCAATAATGAAAGAAGAGGCATCGGTGGAATATTTTACGATTACCAGAGAGCAGATGAAAATAAAGATGTTGATTTCTGGATGAAATTTGGCAAAGCCTGTGGCAATGCTTTTATTGAAGCTTATGTTCCGATTGTAGAACAAAGAAAGGACATGCCTTACACACCTGAGAACAAACATTGGCAGGAAATACGACGGGGACGTTATGTTGAATTTAATCTGGTACACGACCGCGGTACTTTGTTTGGCTTGAAAACC
This sequence comes from Flavisolibacter sp., assembly GCA_035714205.1. GTDB lineage: Bacteria > Bacteroidota > Bacteroidia > Chitinophagales > Chitinophagaceae > Flavisolibacter. Next base: position 3,675 of record DASTMJ010000004.1, read on the forward strand.
AATGGCAGAATTGAAAGCATTTTGATGAGTCTTCCTCCAACAGTACGGTTTGAATATAACTATCAGCCCCGGCCCGGTAGCGAAGAAGATAAATTATTGCAGGCCTGCCTGCACCCCAGGGACTGGTTGGCTGCAGATCCATCAGAAGAAGAAAAAGCAGAATGGGCAAGGCGATCAAATACTTGCTAAGCATCATCCAACTGCTTTACATATTATTTTGAAAGTTTAATTCAAAAGGAATGTATTTACAAAGAAGAAACAGAATATTAAGAACCACACCTGCTATCAGGAGCATGGTGGCCGAAACAATATTAACTCCAAACGATTTCATCGTTCCGCTTTTTATTGATGAAGGTGAAAATGTGCAGACGGAAATTGCTTCCATGCCCAATTATTACAGAAGAAGTATTGACCTCACGGTAAAAGAAGTGAAAGAACTCTGGAGCATGGGCATCAAATCTGTTTTGCTTTTTATCAAGTGTAAAGACGAATTAAAAGATAACACAGGCAAAGAGGCCTGGAATAAGAACGGGCTGATGCAACGCAGCATCAAGGCTATTAAAGATGCTGTGCCTGAAATGTACGTGATGACTGATATTGCACTGGATCCTTATTCTTCTTACGGTCACGACGGCATCGTAGAAAATGGAGAAATTGTAAACGATCCAACGGTGGAAGCCCTGGTGAAGATGAGTATCTCACATGCAGAAACCGGTGCAGACATGGTGGCCCCGAGCGATATGATGGACGGGCGCATTGGTGCCATCCGCGAGGGATTGGAGCAAAACAATTTTACCAAAGTTGGGATCATGGCTTACAGTGCAAAGTATGCTTCCTGTTTTTATGGACCGTTCCGTGATGCATTGGATAGTGCACCAGGTTTTGGCGACAAGAAGACCTACCAAATGGATTATGCCAATAGAAACGAAGCCATAAAAGAGGCGATGATGGATGTTGAAGAAGGTGCAGACATTGTGATGGTAAAACCCGGACTTTCCTACCTAGATATTGTCCGCGAAGTAAAAAACAACGTAGACGTTCCCGTTAGTGTATACAATATCAGTGGCGAATATGCCATGATCAAAGCCGCCGCAAAAATGGGTTGGATCAATGAAGACAAGGCTATCCTGGAAACATTGACCTCTTTCAAAAGAGCAGGAGCTGATCTGATCGCTACGTATTTTGCAAAAGAAGCAGTTAAATTACTTAGTTGATTTATATACCCGGCTGTGTGGCTACTATCATCACCTGCTGCGTCGCACTCTTGTACAACAACAATTTTTTGACCACTTACAATTGACGATTATGAACATCTCCAAAAGCAAAGAATTATTTGAAAGGGCCCAGGCAAGCATTCCCGGTGGTGTTAATTCTCCTGTACGAGCTTTTAAAAGCGTAGGCGGTACACCTATATTTCTAAAGAATGCAAAGGGTGCGTACCTGTTTGATGCAGATGGTAACAAATACATAGATTACATTAATTCCTGGGGACCCATGATTCTTGGTCATGCCTTTGAACCTGTGGTGGAAGCCATTCAAAAAAAAGCAGCAGATTCTACTTCGTTTGGCGCACCTACCGAACTTGAAGTGGAGATGGCGGAGCTTGTCAAAAGTATGGTGCCCAACGTAGACCTGGTTCGCATGGTGAGCAGCGGCACCGAAGCCTGTATGTCTGCCCTGCGTTTAGCCAGAGGATTTACCGGAAGAAATAAATTCATAAAGTTTGAAGGTTGCTACCATGGTCATGCTGATAGTTTTTTGGTAAAAGCGGGAAGCGGTGTAGCGACGTTCAACATTCAAACAGTGCCGGGTGTAACTGCCGGCGTATCTGCAGATACGTTAACTGCACCCTATAATGATTTAGAAGCTGTTCAAAAATTAGTAGCGGAAAACAAAGGAGCGATTGCGGCTATCATCATTGAACCCGTCGCCGGCAATATGGGCTGCATCCTTCCTCAACCAGGATTTTTAGAAGGCTTGAGAAAACTTTGCAATGAAGAAGGAATTGTTTTCATTTTTGATGAAGTGATGACCGGTTTCCGTTTGGCAAAAGGTGGTGCACAGGAAAGATTAAAGATTGATGCAGATTTAGTGACATATGGCAAAGTGATCGGTGCCGGTATGCCGGTTGGTGCCTTTGGCGGCAAGCTGGAAATTATGAAACACATTGCCCCCTTGGGAAATGTTTACCAGGCAGGGACATTAAGCGGTAACCCGCTGGCCATGATCGCCGGTTTTACATTACTCTCGCATTTAAAAAATAATCCTTCTATTTATACGGAATTGGAAGAGAAAAGCAATTATTTGAAAGAAGGATTAGAAAAGGTATTACAAGCGTCAAACACAACTTTTGTGATCAATCATCTTGGTTCAATGATCTCCATTCATTTCAGTGAAAAACCTGTAACCGATTTTTCATCCGCCTCCTCAGCCAACAATGCTTTTTTCAACAAGTTTTTCCATGCCATGTTAAACAGGGGGGTGTATCTGCCGCCATCTGCTTTTGAAAGCTGGTTTTTGAGTTATGCCTTATCACAGCAGGATCTGGATACAACTATTAACGCTGCTGAAGAAAGTTTGAAAGAATTACGGGCCGAATAATGGGCTGAACGTAGAAGTGTGCGACGCAAGAAAAGATCAATAGTAGTTATGCAGCCGGCTACACAGAATGCATTATCGTACAGTTCTTAATGTAAGAAGAAAGAAATAATACCAACGAGGATCAGCACAATTCCACTGATCCTTTTCTCATTATGTTCAATAAAATGTGCACTTAATAAATTCACACCTTTACTTCCTAAATACACCAGGAACAAAATGCCACAAATACTGATAACCGCATATACAAGCGACAGAATACTGACAAAGCCCATTCCGTAAGCACCGGCCGAAAGAAAAAGACTTTCCACTTCAAGACAGGGTGATAAAAACATCATCACTACAAAAATCAGGATCCACTTACCACGGCTTCTTTTGTATTGTGCAACATCTTTTTGAGAACTATGGTGGTGATGTGGAAGATTTACGGTGTAGTAGATCAAACCAAAAACGATCAGCAAAATGGAAGACACAACATGAATGTTCCGGCCATATTCATTTTGGAGCTCTTTACCAATGGTGCCTAAAATATAACCCAGGGCAACAGTACCAAGTACATGGGCCAGAGCTGCCATAAAGGTTATGAAAAGAACTTCTTTCTGTTTCCATTGTTCAGCCCTGGCTACTGCTACCAATGGCAACCAGTGGTTGGGTATTAAGGCATGTACCAGCGCCAATAAAAATGTACCTGCTAAAAGACTAAACATGAAACCTTATATAATTGATACTAATGAAGCAATAACTCGCAAGGCTTTAAACCTGTATGTTTTTTAAATGCCGTGGAAAAATGTGAAATGGATGAATAACCCAGCAACACAGAAACTTCGGTTACCGTTAAGCCTTTTTCATACAACAGGTATTTGGCATGTTCCATGCGCTGGCTTTGATAAAAATCAAAGATGGTGGACCCAAACATTTCTTTAAATCCTTTTTTCAGGTAGCATTCGTTCATAGCCACCTTTCGGCTTAATTCTTTTATAGTAATGGGTTCACCAATATGTTGTATCAATACTTCTCTTGCCTTAAGGATCTTTTCCCTGTCGGCATCGTTTGCCAGGAACTTACAATTTATAACGTCAATTTCTTTTTCATCCATGCAATCCAAACTATACAGCAACAGCATTTGCGTTTGAGCATTTACATAAATATTCTCCAGGCTATCGGTATAATTATGGTTGAGGAGGCTTTCAAGCACCATGCGGGTACGTCCGCACAAGGAAAGAGACCGTGTGAAGGAAGTTTGATGACGGAAGGCCAACAAGTCGTCGCTTAGAGTATTGTCGCTGATCCTTGATTTTACAAATTGTTCCAGCAGTGTGGAAGAAAAAACAAAACTAAGCAGGTCCACGCTTTCCACTTTTTCTTCGCAGCTTAAAGAGGCATTGGCTCTGCACTGGTTACATTCTGCACCATATTTACGGCAATACATATTACCGATCACACAAAATTTTAGTTCAAGATGATTTTCTGTAGGTCTAGACGGCTCATAATGATAATTCAAAGCACCCACGTCATCGCCCAGCCAGTTTTTAGGCCGGTTAAACCGTTTTATTGTATAACGAACAGAACCTGGGATCTGCCGGCCGGTTTCATAAACCAGGTTGGCTTTAAGGCCCAGGTGTTCTACGAGTAAATTGTCTTGTAAGGCTAAATACTGCATGAAGGCTGCAAATTTAGCTTATAAACAGGAATAAGTTGGTTGTAGCCGTCTCACAGTTTGGTCATATTTAACATGTTGCGGAGCAATCTGACCTGTTTTGGGTTTTGGGTTGTAGTTGGATTCTTTCATACTTTCGCCGAATGCAGTCGAACGATATTTATTCTGATTTTCAGCATACCCTGGCTTCTGAAGCAAGAATAAGCGGTGTAGGCATTCATACAGGAAAGACTGTAGAAATGACCCTGAAACCCGCTGAACCCAATACCGGTATAGTTTTTAAAAGAGTGGACCTGCCCAATACCCCAACGGTTAAGGCCGATGTAGATAACGTGGTGGATACCACACGAAGCACCACAATTGAATCGAACGGTGCCCGGGTGACAACAATTGAGCACCTGATGGCTGCGCTGGTGGGCAACATGGTTGACAATGTGCTGATAGAGATTGACGGGGTGGAAGTTCCCATCCTGGACGGCAGTGCTGAACCTTTTGTTGAGATCATTAAAAAAGCCGGTGTTAAAAAACAGGATGCTCCCAAGATCTATTATACACTGCAGCATAATATCAGTTTTACCGATGAGGATAAGAAAGTTGAAATGGTGGCCCTGCCCTATCATGAATTCCGTATCAACACACTGATTGATTTTAATTCACCGGTTTTAGGCACACAACATGCTGCCTTAAAGCAATTATCAGATTTTGACGAGCAGGTAGCTCCCTGCAGAACCTTTTGTTTTTTTCATGAACTGGAATACCTTCTGGATAATAACCTGATTAAGGGTGGCGACATCAACAATGCCATCGTGGTAGTGGATAAAGCTGTGAATGACGAACAGGTTAAACGAATTGCCAAGGTGTTTAAGAAAGAAAATGTAAAAGTGAGCGAAGGCGGTATTTTAAACAACCTTGATCTTCGTTTCCCCAATGAACCCGCCCGCCATAAACTTTTAGATGTTATTGGCGACCTGGCTCTTGTTGGTTACCCTTTTAAAGCTCATATCATTGCCAACAGGCCCGGCCATTCAAGCAACGTGGAGTTTGCCCGTAAAATCAAGGAGCATATTAAAAAATACAAAAATAAGCAGCAGTTCCCCGAATACGATCCGGCCAAACCGCCCGTATATGATGTACATGCTATTGAAAAAAAGTTACCACACCGGTATCCCTTCCTGTTAATTGATAAAATAATTGAGTTAACAGAAAAACATGTAATTGCTGTTAAGAACGTTACTTACAATGAGCCTTATTTCCAGGGACATTTCCCTGGCAATTGTGTAATGCCTGGAGTATTGCAGGTAGAAGCACTGGCACAAACCGGTGGCATATTAACGATACCTGAAGATCCGGACCACGATTACGATACTTATTTTTTAAAGATTGATCACTGTAAATTCAAACAAAAAGTAGTACCGGGAGATACACTTATTCTGAAAATGGAATTGATGAATCCCGTTCGCCGTGGAATTTGTGAAATGAAAGGAACTATTTTTGTCGGCGACAAAATTGTTGCAGAAGCCGAAATGGTTGCTCAAATTGTAAAGAAACCTAAAGTTAGAGTATGATTTCTCCGCTGGCGTTTATCCATCCGAATGCAAAACTGGGCAACAATGTTACGATCGGGCCTTTCGCTGTTATTCATGATTCTGTAACCATTGGCGATGATTCTCATATTATGTCACATGCTGTTATAATGGAGCACAGTAAGATCGGGAAAAACTGCCGCATCTTTCCAGGCGCTGTCATTGGTGGCATTCCGCAGGACCTGAAATTTATTGGTGAAGTAACCACGGTGGAAATTGGCGATAACACAACCATTAGGGAATGCGTAACCGTAAACCGTGGAACAAAAGATAAATTCAAAACAGTAATTGGAAGTAATTGTTTGCTGATGGCTTATGCACATGTTGCACATGATTGTACCCTGGGCAATAATGTAATACTTGCCAATGCAGTACAACTCGCAGGCCATGTTGATATAGGCGATTATGCCATAATTGGCGGTCTTGCCGGTGCACACCAGTTCACCCGTATTGGTGCCCACACCTATGTTGCAGGACATACAGTTATCCGGAAAGATGTTCCTCCCTATGTAAAAGCGGCCCGTGAACCTATGTGTTATATGGGATTGAACATAGTGGGCTTACAAAGAAGATCCTTTCCGCAGGAAAAAATAGATACCATTTCCAGAATCTATCACCTGTTGTTTGTTGGCAACCACTCTACGTCCACCGCTATCGACCTGATTAATAAACAGGTACCGGACAATGAAACAAAAGCCGAAATACTTCAGTTTGTAAAAGAATCTAAAAGCGGCATCATTAAACGCTACTCAAAAAATGGCGTAGATGAAGATTAAGCTTACAAAGGCTGGTAAACGTTATAACCGTGAATGGATCTTTCGAAACGCTGATTTGGAATTTGTTTCAGGCACCGCCTATGCCGTAACCGGTCATAATGGTTCCGGAAAATCAACCCTGTTACAAAGTATAGGTGGTATGTTACAGCTGAGTGAAGGAAAAATCTCCTATATGGCTGAAACAACCATTACGCCGGAAGAGGCTTACCTTCATACTTCTTTTTGCGCCCCTTACCTGGATGTGATAGAAGAAATGACACTGCTGGAATTCCTCCGGTTCCATAAACAATTCAAACCTTTATTGAAGGGGACCACAGAAAAAGAAATTGTTGCCTTGCTGGGATTGGAAGCCGCTGCTCATAAACAGGTGCGTTATTATTCATCGGGTATGAAACAACGGGTTAAATTGGGCCAGGCTATATTTTCCGATACAGCAATTGTTTTACTTGATGAGCCCTGCAGCAATCTTGATGAAAAAGGAATTGAATTATATCATTCACTGATTGCCAACTATTGTACAAACCGTATAGTAATTATATGTTCCAACGACCCCGTTGAATATAGTTTTTGTAAAGAAGTAATACCTGTAACGCAGTTCAGGGAAAATATAAAAAGAAATCAACCAAAATAATCTTACAAAAAAGCCCCGTCCGATGACGAGGCTTCAAATTTATGTAGGCGGATGATTAATCCCTGGAGGTAAGTTTAGATAACAAACGCAGCATTTCAAGGTAAAGCCATACAATAGTAACCATCAAACCAAAAGCACCATACCATTCAAAGTATTTAGGTGCGCCATTTTTGCTACCCTGGTCAATCATATCAAAATCCAGAACCAGGTTTAGTGCAGCAATTACTACAATAAAAACACTGATACCAATGCCAATAGCGCCGTTATCGTGCAGGTAAGGCATTTGCATTCCAAACATTCTCATTACAATAGCAATCAGGTAAAATATACCAATACCCGCAGTGGCAACCATTACTACTTTTTTAAAGGTATTGGTTGCTTTTATGATGCCCGTCTGATAAAAAAAGTACATTGCCGCTGCTGTACCCATAGTTAGAAGAACGGCATGCATAATAATAGAAGGATAGGTTTCTGCAAATGCAAAATCATAAAAAGCGGAAATAGCTCCAAGGAACAATCCCTGGCATAAAGCATACCCTAACGCCAGGTAAGGCGCCCATGTTTTTTTGAATATTATGGCAATCGCCAGCACCAGGCCGCCTATCATTCCACCCCACATCCATGGTGTAACAGCTTCAGGGCCTTGTTTAAAAAAGATGCTCCATGTAAAAGATGCAGCACCTATTACCATCAACAGCATCACACCAAATTTATTCATGGTGCCACGTACTGTCATCAGTTCACCATCCTGTTGGTAAACCTGATCAAATGTTTTTTCTGAAATAGCGGGGTTACCACCTTTGAAAATTCCCATAGTGTATTGTTTTGGTTATAAATGTAATAGAATTTCTTATCGCTGGCTAGCAATTAACAAATTGAGGTCGGTGTATTTCAGGTTGAAACGTTCACTCAGGTAAAAATTAGTAAGGGCTCCTTTAAACATATAAATGCCACTGCGCAGGTGTATCTGGTGCCAGACCATATGTTCAAACCCCCCATCTTCACCAGCCTCCAGCAAAAGCGGCATCAAAACGTTGCTGATTGCCTGCGATGCCGTACGGGCAAAACCTGAAGGGATATTGGGGACACAATAGTGAATCACACCATATTTTAAATACACAGGGCTTTCATGAGTTGTGATCTCAGCGGTTTCAAAACATCCCCCTCGGTCAATACTTACATCAATGATCACACTGCCGTGACGCATGCTGCTCACCATTTCTTCTGTAACAACAACTGGTGTTCTCCCGGTTTCTGAACCCAGTGCACCAACAGCCACTTCGCAGGTTTTTAATTGCTTAGCCAGCATGCGGGGCTCAATTACCGAGGTCCACAACCTGTGACCAATATTATTTTGCAGCCGTTTTAACCGGTACACACTATTGTCAAAAACCTTTACCGAGGCACCTAGAGCCAGTGCTGCCCGGGCAGCATATTCACCAACAATGCCGGCACCAATAATGATCACTTTTGTTGGTGCAATTCCCGAGATACCTCCCAGCAAAACTCCCTTGCCATGATTGGCAGAACTTAGATATTGCGCAGCAATCAGTATGGCGGCACTGCCCGCAATCTCGCTCATGCTGCGTACAATAGGATAACTGCCGCTATCGTCTTTTAAATTTTCAAAAGAAATGGCGGTGATCCTTTTCTCCATCATCTTTTGCAGCAGTTCTGCTTTTAACACACTCAAATGAATGGGCGAAATGATCATCTGGTTTAGTTGCAAAAAGGAGAGGTCTTCTTCAATGACAGGAGCACTTTTAACTAGGATTGGAGCTTTGTAAACTTCTTCCCTATTGTATGAAATACGGGCCCCCGCCTCACTGTAATCCCTATCCGCAAAATGGGCCGCTTCTCCTGCGTTATGTTCAATGGTAACTTCGTGGCCATTACTGATCAATACACTAACCGCATCAGGCGTTAAGGCTATGCGGTTTTCCTGGAAAGCAATTTCTTTTGGAATACCAATGTGCAACCTGGCACCTTTTGGCTTAATATCCAAAGTTTCTTCTAAAGTCTCGTAACTAAAAGAGGTGCTGACAAATGGTTTTTGTTGGGACATAGCAGGGCTGTAACTTCAAATTTCGTCCGACAAATTACGATTGTTCTTTCATACTAAGGAAGGCATATCAATTTTTACTTCTCTTTCTTCTTCATTTATAGCTTCCAGGTACACTTGCACCGTTTTATCATCAAATAAAAATGGAGCCTTTTCAGGCCATTCTACAAAACAAACAGCCCCACTGTAAATACAATCCTCTACACCTGCCTGTATAATTTCCTGCTCGTCCTTTAACCGGTACAGGTCAATATGATAAATAATGTTTTCAACACCGTTTTCATCATAACTGTATTCATTGATTATAGAAAAAGTAGGACTGCCCATAACATCCTTCACCCCTTTAGCCTTGCATAAAGACTCAATAATTGTTGTTTTCCCGGCACCCATTGCTCCATGAAAGGCAAATACTTTTGCGTCTTTTACATATTTCCAGAAGCTAGTGGCAAACACATCCAATCCATCCTTTGTAACGTGAAACTTCATTTCACAAAATTAACAACGGTTTGCAACCAAGTTGAAAAGATAATGTTCCAACATGTATAAGCACGGTTACACCATAGTGTAACTTTGCCCAAGAATTGTTTAGAAATGGAGAAAGTTCTATGGAAAGTTGAAGGAATGACCTGCGCCAATTGTGCACTAACCGTAAATAAATACCTGCAACAACAAGGGGCCAAAAGTGTTGTTGTCAATCCTATAGATGGAGACGTTTCATTTGAATTAAATGGTGGCAAAACAGAAGAGCAGTTAGCTAAAGGAGTTGAATCATTAGGTTATAAAGTCGGTACAGAGAACCTTCCGGTACAAGAGACTAAAACCAGGTTTTTGTCCAACAACTTGCAGCGTTTCTGGTTTTGTTTTCCGTTTACGGCCATACTGATGCTGCACATGATCCCGGGTGTTCACCTCCATTTTTTAATGAATCCCTGGGTACAGCTTGTGCTCACCTTACCTGTTTTTATTGTAGGTATGCGTTATTTCGGACGATCCGCTATCAAAAGTTTACGTAACGGTGTGCCCAATATGAATGTGCTGATCTCGATTGGGGCAACGTCTGCATTTATCTACAGTCTAACCGGAACAATTTTCAGTTTGGGAGAGGATTTCCTGTTTTATGAAACAGCAGCAACCATCATTACGCTTGTTTTTTTGGGAAATTACCTTGAAGACGCTTCTGTTCAATCAACACAACGTTCATTAAAAGCATTGGTAAAATCGCAAAAGATCATGGCGAACATGATTGCATTTGATCATGAACATAAGGAACTTATTTTCCCGGTCGAAAACACACAACTAAAATCAGGCGACCTTCTTTTGATCAAAACCGGTGAGCAGGTGCCGGCCGATTGCAAGATTTTGTGGGGCGAGGCACATGTAAATGAATCACTGCTTACCGGCGAAAGTATCCCGGTACATAAAAAACAAAAGGACACTATTATTGGAGGAAGTATTGTTGAAGAAGGCACCTTAAAAGCACAGGTAACTGCTGCAGGTAACGATACAGTGCTTTCACAAATTTTGGCGCTTGTAAAAAAAGCACAGGGAGAAAAGCCACCCATGCAACAAATGGCCGATAGGATCAGCGCCATTTTTGTACCGGTAGTGCTGGCCATTGCCCTGGTTTGCTTAATTGTAAACTGGATCGTTCTGCAGGATTTCACATCTTCACTTTTACGCAGTATAGCAGTTCTGGTAATAGCCTGCCCCTGTGCAATGGGACTAGCCACGCCGGCTGCCATTGCAGTGGGTTTAGGACGTGGGGCCCGAAATGGAATTTTGTTTCGTAATGCCAAAAGCCTTGAGTTATTTAAAGACATTAAACAGGTTGTGTTTGATAAAACCGGAACACTGACAACCGGCAAATTCCAGGTGGCCAATTTTTATTTTGATGGAGTAAGTGAAACAGACTTCAAACGCATTGTTTTTTCTTTAGAGAAGTATTCCAACCATCCACTTGCCAAAAGTATTGCTGCACAATGGAAAACACGGGATGCCATTCATTGGAAAAAAATTGAAGAAATTAAAGGCAAAGGTTTGATAGCTGAGGATAGAGAAGGCAATCAGTATGCACTGGGCTCTTATAAATTAGCAGAAGGAAAAATCAAGGACCAGGATCACTCCGTGTATGTTGTAAAAAATAACCAGTTATTGGGTTGGATTGACCTGGAAGATGAATTAAGACCGGAAGCAAAAGAAGTTGTTCAATACTTGCATAAAAAGGGGGTCAAAACCATTCTATTAAGTGGTGATCAATATAAAAAAACAAAACAGCTTGCTGACAGCCTGGGAATTGAAGAAGTGATAGCGGAGCAAACTCCTGCACAGAAACTTCAGAAGATTGAAAAGTTATCACAACTAACCCCAACTGTTATGGTGGGTGACGGCATTAACGATGCACCGGCGCTGGCCAAAGCTACCATTGGTATTTCCATGAGCGATGCATCGCAGCTGGCTATGCAAAGTGCTCAGGTGGTATTGATGAACAGCGGTTTACAAAAACTTCCAACAGCCTTGGGTTTAGGGAAACACACCTATCTCACCATTAAACAAAATCTTTTCTGGGCCTTTGCCTATAATATTGTTGCCATCCCGGTAGCAGCACTCGGGTTCCTGAGTCCTACATTTGGTGCCCTGGTTATGGCTTTAAGTGATGTGGTTTTAGCCGCCAATTCTGTCCGTTTGTATGCTAAAAAGCTGGTGTAAGCTTTCATTTCCCTGTTTTATTGATTACTTTCACACCGCAGCCAAGCTAATCCGATTATGCCCGCCCAGCCAACTTATAAGGCCCTTGATCTTTTTAATACCTCCAAAAAATTGGTGATAGCCTGCTATGAACTAACGCATGATCTACCCGCAGAAGAAAAAACAAATCTTATTCAATACATCCGCACTGCTGCGGTAACGGTGCACCTGAATATTATACAGGGAAGTTTTTTAAAAAAGAATAAGAAAAAAAAGAAGGCCATTCGTACCATTCAAAATGCCCTGGTCATTATAAATGCAGCCGTAGAAGTTCTGATGGAAGTTGGATATACTACGGAAGAAAAAAGCTCATATATTCTACACCTTTCTAATAACTGCAGTCAATTGCTTGATGACTTGAAAAAAGAGAAATGATGCGTATTGTTGCAGTTGATGCAGGATGTGCAATCCATATTAAAACGTTACTGGAACTTCGATGCTTTCCGTCCTTTACAGGAAGAGATCATTCAATCTGTTTTAGCCGGTAAGGATACATTGGCTGTGTTGCCCACCGGTGGTGGCAAATCTATTTGCTTCCAGGTTCCTGCATTGGCTACCGAGGGTATTTGCATCGTTATTTCGCCATTGATTGCATTGATGAAGGACCAGGTGGAAAATTTAAAAAAACGGAGCATCCCCGCCTTGTTGATTCATTCGGGCATGCAAAGAATGGATGTTGTAAAAACATTGCAAAATGCATCAAACAACTATTTCAAATTTCTTTATATATCACCTGAGCGACTGGAAACTTCTTTGTTCAAAGAATATCTTCCCTCTTTCCAGGTAAACCTTATTGCGGTGGATGAAGCACATTGTATCTCGCAATGGGGTTACGATTTCAGGCCATCTTATATACGCATAGCGGAATTAAGAAAAGAATTACCGAATGTTCCGGTGCTGGCCTTAACGGCTTCGGCTACAGAAGAAGTGCAACAGGATATTTGTGAGAAACTGCTTTCGCCAATAAAAAATAATAATGGCTGGAATGTTTTCCGCCAATCCTTTGAACGTAAAAATCTTTCCTACAGTGTTTTTAAAGTAGATTCTAAAGTAGCCAGGCTGGTTGAAATTGTAAAGAAAGTAAGCGGCACTGCTATTGTGTATTGTAAAAGCCGCAAACGCACAACCGAAATGGCAGGACTGTTGCAAATGCACGGCCTTTCTGCAACCAGTTATCATGCAGGACTAACAACCGAGGAACGTAATAAACGACAGCAGGATTGGATCCATAACAAAGTAAAAGTGATGGTTTGCACCAATGCGTTTGGTATGGGTATTGATAAACCTGATGTTCGTTTGGTGATACATCTGGATACACCGGATTGCCTTGAAAACTATTACCAGGAAGCCGGCCGTGCCGGCAGGGATGACAAAAAAGCCTACGCCGTTTTATTGTACGATGTGCGGGATATTGAAGAATTATCCCGGTTGCATTTGGTTCGGTATCCAACGTTAGAGCAGATTCGAATGGTTTACCATTCACTGATAAATTTTTTGCAGGTGCCTGTTTATTCGGGGCAGGATAAAAGTTTTACATTCCGGTTTGATGAATTTGTCCGCAACTATAAATTGCAGGCTACCGAAGCATTGTATGCACTAAAAGCCTTGGAGAGTGACGGCTGGTTTGATTTTAATGAAAAAAACTTTTCTCCTTCCACAGTTCTTTTCACCACCGGTAAAAACGGTTTGTACGAGTTTTATAAAAGCCAGCCGCAACATGAAAACCTGCTGACCACTTTATTGCGTACTTATGAGGGCATCTTTGATTTCCCTGCTTTTATTTCCGAACTGGTGATAGCCCGTTTAATGAAAAAAGATGAGACCGACATCAGGCTGCAATTAAAAACCATCGCGTCGTTTGGTATTGTTCAATATGTGCCGCAGAACAATGAGCCGCAATTAATCTTCAGGAAGAACCGGGTGATGGCAGAAGAATTGCCATTCAAACTGATGCCTTATTTTAAAAGACGGGACGTATTTGTAAACCGTACCAAACAAATGATTGCCTACATTGAAACAAACGACTGCCGCAGCACATTCATCAGCAGGTATTTTGGTGACGATAAAGCAGCTAAATGTGGTGTTTGTGACAACTGCCTGAAACAAAAAAGTATTTCATTGTCTTCTGAAGAATTTGATAAGATATCATCCATCATCCTGGAGCAATTGTCCATACATGAACTTAGCATTGAGGGTTTATTACAAAAACTAACTGCCATCAAAAAAGAAAAAGCCTGGAAGGTGATCGGGTTTCTGCAGGCGGAGAAAAAAATAAAGTTGAACGAAAAAGGCGTACTAAAAATAATTTAACCAGTAGAGTTTTTATACCGGCTTATAAGCACTTTTTCTTGTAACAGTGAAAACCCGGGTGCATTACTGATTGCTAGTTCAAAACAAACTCTTTCTCCTTCTGCTGCTTCCCCCCAACCCCAGCACACCCAATAGTGATCTTGTGATCATGGTGGCCGCCGTTCTGCCGGCACTACGCACCATGGGATTATCTAAAATGCTTTTTTCTTTAGGTGCTGAACGCTGCGCTTTTTTTTCTTCCTTTGCCTGCTCTTCCATTTGCTGTATTTCGCGGCTTCTTTGTTCTGCAGTAGCAATCTTGGCATTCAATATTTCATAAGCACTTTCGGTGTCAACAGGCTGGTTGTATTTACTTACCAGTTTCGAGGTCATCACTAAGTTTTGTACTTCACCATCGGTCAATACATCCATACGACTTTGGGGTGCCCGCAACATAACATGAACCAGTGGTGTTGGAATCCCTTTTTCGTTCAGCATGGTTACCAGGGCTTCCCCAATACCTACCTGGGTCAGCAACTGGTCCACATCATAAAAACCGGTTTCGGGATAATTTTCTGCTGTTTGTTTGATGGTTTTTCTATCAGCAGCAGTAAAGGCCCGCAGGGCATGTTGCACTTTTAAACCCAGTTGCGAAAGCACAGATGCAGGAACATCCATTGGATTTTGCGTACAAAAGAACACTCCTATTCCTTTGGAGCGAATGAGTTTTACAACATTTTCTATTTGTTGTATCAATACCTCTGAGGCATCACTGAACACCAGGTGGGCCTCATCTATGAAGAGCACCAATTTCGGTTTATCCAGGTCGCCCTCTTCGGGAGAATTGGCGTAAAGTTCTGCAAGCAATTGGAGCATAAAGGTTGAAAAAAGTTTGGGTTTATCCTGCAATTCTGTAACCCGTAAAATGGAGATCACTCCCCTGCCATCATCACTTATTCGCATAAGATCATCCACATCAAAACTTCTTTCCCCAAAAAATGCATCGGCTCCCTGCTGCTGCAGTTCAATTACTTTCCGAAGGATAGTGCCGGTAGAAGTGGTTGATATTTTACCGTATTCTTTTTCAATTTCGGCTTTGCCTTCTGCTGTTACATATTGCAGCACTTTGATAAAATCTTTAAGGTCGAGCAGCGGTAGTTTATGATCATCGCAATATTTAAAGATCAACGCTACAATACCGCCCTGCGTATCATTCAGTCCTAAAATTTTTGTAAGTAACACGGGCCCGAACTCACTAACGGTAGCTCTTAACCGTACTCCGGCTTTGTCGCTTAAGGTCAGCAATTCAACCGGGTAACCCTGGGGTTTAAAATCAATACCCAGCAGTTTGCTTCGTTCTGCTATTTTATCGTTCGCCGATCCGGGAGCCGCAATGCCACTCAGATCACCTTTAATATCCAGCAACAAAACCGGCACACTGGCCTCGCTTAATCCTTCGCTGATCACCTGCAGGGTTTTGGTTTTACCTGTACCCGTTGCACCGGCAATAAGGCCATGGCGGTTCATGGTTTTTAAGGGAAGAAAAATATCAGCCCCATCTACTACCTGTCCATCAAACATAGCCCTGCCCAGTTTTAAACTTTCTCCTTTAAAGCTATACCCAGCCTTAACTGCTTCCAGTAGTTGCTCTTTAGTCATAATTTGAAAATAAAGAAAATTCAAACAGTGAAACAAGATTTTGAGCGGTGAATTTGGAGGTGATGGATTCCAAAAAGCTAAGAAAAGCTACCGGCCACAACAATTTAATTACCTGTTGCTCAATTATTTCAATGAAAAAAGCTTTTCGTTAAAATTTGGAAAGATATTTGAATATACCGGGTCAAAATCACTGCCGTGTATAACAATCAAAAGATCCTTTTAGTGGATGACAATAAAGACCTGCTGCAGATTGTGCAGATCATCCTAAAAGGACAAGGGTATGAAACAATACTGGCCTGCTGCATTGAAGAAGCTGCACAAAAAATCAAAATTCACCAACCTGCACTCATTCTAATGGATGTTTTTATTTCTGATCAGGATGGCCGTGAATTCTGCAACCAACTGAAGCATACCAATGAAACCAGCAACATTAAGGTTATAATGATGTCGGGCTATGATAATACCCTTGGATTAATGAGCACGGTTGCCGCTGATGATTTTATGCAAAAACCTTTTGATTATACAGACCTGCTGAACCGGGTACAAAAACAAATGATTGATTCCAACAAAGCAATGGCGTAAACCTATGCCCGGATTTAAATGTTTGGGTTGAGATTACCTTTTTAGTCGCTTATACCTATATCTTCCTTAGAAGTCTAAACAGCTACCAGGAGTTCAAGACAAACCTCACAGATCTTCTTCTCTTTCCAGCATCAGGATAGCACTTTGGGGTACAATAAAGTATTTTTCCCCGCTATACATAATTTCGGTTGCGCCGCTTAAAAGAAAAATTGCCAGGTCACCCTCTTTGGCCTGCAAAGGCACATATTTCACCTGGTCTTCATGTGCTTTCCAGGACTCAACTTCGGGTGGCATGGGAATAGCATAGCCGGGCCCGATTTTTATTATATATCCTTGTTGTACTTTTTCACGTTCCTGCACACCGGGTGGCAGGTACAACCCGGTCTCGGTGCGTTCGTTAGGCCGTGTAGGGCGAATGAGTACGCGGTCGCCTATGATGACGAGTTTTTTCAATTTGTTATCTGGTGTGATCAACATATCATGAATTACGGTACAAAAATACCAGGTACTGGAAGAATTTTTGATATCTATTTATATATGGAATGGTAAAACAGCGTATGAGCAAATGCGTTAACTTTAATTTTCAATTAAAACCCATTAGTCATGGAAGGAAAAAAAGCTAAGATTCTATTATGCGAGGACGATCCGAATTTAGGAAGTGTGCTAAAGAATTACCTGGAATTAAATGATTATAATGTTACGCTGGAGCGGGACGGCCGTTTAGGGCTGGCTGCTTTTCAAAGAGAACAATTTGACCTTTGCCTGCTGGATGTTATGATGCCCAATATGGATGGGTTTACACTTGCCGAAGAGATTAGGGATATCAACCCCGATGTACCCTTATTCTTTTTAAGTGCCAAAACCATGAAAGAAGACATTATCCAGGGTTATAAACTGGGTGCAGATGATTATATAACCAAACCGTTTGACAGTGAAGTGCTGTTGCACAAAATAAAAGCTATTCTTAAACGCAATGAAGAGCTGAACCGCGAATCGGAGAACAAGGAATTTGACCTTTC
>DASTMJ010000005.1:0-14377 GCA_035714205.1 Flavisolibacter sp.
ATTCAAGCACACCGGCTCTTAATACCTTGTCATGAAGTAACTTAAACTCCCCGTTCACCAACTGGTAAAACAAAATACACACACCATGAAAAGCAATGCCCTTACCTTTTAAAACATGGCTGAAGTTCACTTCCACCTTCTCTCTGTTAAGCTTGTACAGATCACCTTCCTGCAGCTCGTGAACCTCTTTATCTCCCGCAAAATCAACAACAGCTACTGAACTTATTACCCGGTAATGACTGGCCGACTTTCTCCGGGCTGTTTCACAGTCAATCTCAATGCTAACCTCCATCACATTTCCCTCCTTCACACGACTGATCCTGGTAAGATACGTGCTGGCTGCACAAGCCTTGTTAAGTTCCACGGGTCCGAACAAACCAAAATGTTCTTTCAGCAATATCTTCTTCCCGGCCCGGTGCCTTTGGTCTGCCTTTAGCACTGCCATCAGCTTTTGTTGCACCGTGGGGGTTACCTTGTGGTCAGAACATCGGTTGATCAAACCATAAAAACTTTGACGCAAAAGTTTGCCCGCACTGGAAGCACGGCCAAACTCCTCGTTGTTCTGCCGGACCACTTTACAACTTTTACTGGTCTTGATCTGCTTTTTGCTGGGTCCACCCTTCCGCCGCGCAATAGGTCCATACCGGCGGTCCTCGTAAAAACTCATATCTCCCAGTCCTCCCTTGATTTTAATGATACCTTTTGGTCTTGCCATAACATTTGGATTGGTTTCAAAACTTAAAATAAAAACTCCTACCCTCAAATGCAACCGTAAAAACCCGTATCCCGTAAATATCCCGTACATATCCCGTACATATCCCGACTTTACCCTATGAATGAGACAATAATACCCTCCGGCTGACAAATGGCTTTCATACAATGTTTGAGAACATGAGCCCGCCCTTTGTTAGATTCTGATTAGAAACCTATGAATGATTGAAAATCATGAAGCGTAAGACCATCGTTTATAACCCGCTGGTTTCGGACGGCATTTTTAAAAAAACTCTGGTAGCATTCTTGCATCTGGATGGTAGACTGGTTTTGATATATAACTTTTTCATAAACTCATAAAATCCAGGCAGTTAATCCGGCTATGTTTAATATGATTTGGTTAAATTGCTCCCGAAATTCAGCTTCCTCTGAACTACATTTTTCAGGACTGACCCGCGATACACCCTTAAAACTTTTTTTTCTACCTAGTTCCCACCACTATGTCTCTTAAACACGGAATGAAAAAAGATAAAAGCATTGAAACCTTAAGGGGACTGGCCATTATACTTGTAGTGCTGGGACATGTAATTGGATCAGATTCTACCGGCGGTATGAAGGTGGAAGATGATTCAGCCTTTCGCTGGTTGTATTTTTCACTGGAATATATCCGCATGCCGCTGTTCAGTGTCATTTCAGGCTGGGTATATGCCCGCAAACCTGTGCATGCAGGTAGCGAACCTGCTTTTATAAAAGGAAAGCTGCGCAGGCTAATGCTACCCATGCTGGTCCTAAGTACCCTTTTATTCCTGTCCCGTATGGTGGTTCCTAACACCAGTACATCGCCCGAGCTGGACCAGATCGGCAAAAACCTGGTTTTTCCCTACGATGTGTATTGGTACCTGTTTTCCTTATTCCTTCTTTTTTTACTGGTGGCAGCTATTGATACCACGCCTTTTCTGAAACGCCTCAGGGGATGGGTTACTGCCCTGGCAGCGGCTATTGCCATGTTTTTTGTTTCCGGTTATTTTTTTAATGATATCCCTAACTTTTTTGGATTTAAGGGAGCCCTGTACCTGGCACCTTATTTTTTCCTGGGCATCGGTATTTACAGGTTCCGCGACCAGGTGTTGAACCGTTCTGTTATTACAACTGCACTCCTTTTATTTATCGCAGGTACCATCATCCAGCAACTAACATGGCAACAGGTACTCCCCATGCAAAGCCGCTATAGCCTGCTGGCCCTGCTTGTTGGCCTCAGTTCAGTGGTTTTATTATTTCGCCTGGGGGTGAAAAATGAAGCATTGGTCTGGATAGGCAACCACGCCTATGCCATTTTCCTCTTCCATGTATTTTTTTCGGGCGGCACCCGCATCATTATGCAAAAAATAGGTATCTACAATCAATGGATCATCCTGCCGGTATCATTGGTCACCGCCATTTTTGTTTCCATCCTGGCAGCTACCATTCTTTCAAAATTTAATTGGCTGCGCTTATGTTTCCTGGGGCTGAAACCTGTAAAAAAAGAGCCTGGAACCCTTGATAATCGCGGAATGGATGGGGAAAAGCAGGAGCGGAAGCATGACCGCGATCCTGATCCCTATTCCCTGGTCAGTTCCGCAAAATAATCTTACCTCCCTGTTATTGGTGAAAGCCCGGGTCCCCTGTTGCCCGTTATTCTGGATGCCTGTTCTGCAGGGTTACCACTACCTGGATTCAACTTGGAGTACAGAATGGTAGCCAGCCGGGTCAGGTTTTTACGAAGTACAGAAACCTCCTGCCACGACGCACCCTGCAGCAAACGCTGCTGCAACTGGCTTTCTTTATCATGATACAGATCCGCCAGCCTTTTACTATCCATTGCATTCCAGTTCATGCACTTGTTTATGGCTAAAACCCAAAAACCATTCCTGAATCAATGTTCAGTTTGCCCGGAAAGGGCCGAAACCTGGGGCAACAGGTTGTCTGTAGATGTGCCGCAACTCTTTCCAAAATTGTTACGTATATGATTGGTAAGACATTCAGAACGAAGACTGGAGAAGGGATGGGTGCGGAAAAAATCTTCAACCTTGCTGTAAGGATTCTCCTTACTGGCCATTTCTTTCCAGAAAGAAACAGCCGAACACACATCATAACCAAGATCATTCGTCAGGTTGATGCCGTAATAATCAGCCTCCAGTTCATTTTTTTGATTAAAGGAAGCGGTAAGAAGTTTTTTTATTTCAAATACCGTGGCCCCGGTTTCCTCACCAAATATTTTGTTGGAAAGTTCCAACTCCTGTATCGTGGCTTTTATATGACCTACTTCCGAATGACCGATCTCGTGACCCACAATAAAATTCAGCAGGTCTTCCTTCCCTTTACATTTCTCCAGCATTCCCTTAGTAATGTAAATGCGGCCACCAAACGTGAAGGCGTTCACCAGTGTATCATCAATCGCATAGATAAAATAACGGATAGCGGAAGGTTTTTCCCGTGCAGACAGTAGCCGGTTAAGAACGGAATGAAGCTGTTCAGAAACAGTTTTATCGTTCATCAGTTTAAAACCACCTTCTTCCGTCATTTGCTTGTGAAACATCTGTCCATAGGCGGTTTGTACACTATCGGTAATTGATTTTTCGGAAACGCCCAGGTCACGCAACAATTCACCAGCCTGCTCAAGCCTGCGGTTGATGGTTTTCCCCCCCAGGGTACTGTCAAGACAGGCATAGGAATAACTTACCTCTTTCGACTCCGTGTTTTTGCCAAATTTCTCATCCAGCTGGTTACATCCCAGCCCTCCCAGTAAACTTATGATCAATATATTCCGGAACATGATATACATCTTACAAAACAAAAGCCATAGTGTTGTAAACGTTCAAATAAATGAAAAATGAATGATTGCACAAACCGGAGATGGCAGGTAAACAAACCAGGTTCCAAAAAAACAAGCCAACCCGAAACTTTAATCCAGGTATTGTTCCCTGATCATCCTTCCTAACTCTTTTGATAATGGAGTCTCCTGTTCTATATCTCTTTCAATCCAAAGTTCCTGGCCATGTTCATCTTTTCGCAACTGAAGGTGAACGGGTGTATAAGTTATCTGCACCCTGAAATCATTGCCCTCGGCAATGCAATTGGTTTTACGGCCATAATAATCGATGGTGAAGGGTATCTTTTCCATAAGAACACATCGGCCAAAAGCATGCCCTTCATACTTTATCTAAAAGAAATTATTGTGAAAATAATTGCGGCCGGAACGCTCTTCCCTTTTTTTTTAATTAAACTCCTTTACGCAATTCTGCGATCCCGGTATGATATCCTGCCTGCTGATTTATATCAAATAAAATTTTTTCCGTTCATCATCTCTTCATCTTTATTCACCTTGAAACAGTTAACTTTAAAATGCCCAGTACTCTCATTTCTTCAACATCAAAATACTGCATATGATACGTGTTCTTTCTGCTCTTACAGGCCTCTTCCTGTCAACTTTTTGTTTGGCCCAGGTCGATGCCCGTCTCTTTCGTTTTCCGGATGTTTCTGCCACACAGATCAGTTTTGTGTATGGTGGCGATGTGTGGATCGTTTCCAAACAGGGAGGAACCGCCAACCGTATTACTTCCTCAACCGGCGAAGAATCCTTTCCCCGCTTTTCTCCCGATGGAAAATGGCTGGCCTTCAGTGCCACTTACGACGGTAATACCGACGTATATACCATGCCCGTAACAGGCGGTGTTCCGGCACGTTTAACCTGGCATGCAGGCCCCGACAGGGTGGTTGACTGGCACCCTGATGGCAAACGCATTTTATTTGCTTCCGGTCGCGAAAGCGGAACACCCGCCTACCGCCAGTTATACCTGGTTTCAATGAAAGGGGGTTTGCCGGAAAAATTACCGGTGCCTTATGGCGAACTGGCATCCTTCTCACCCGATGGAAAAAGCCTGGCCTATGTCACCAAGATTACCGAGAACTACCCGTTCAAACGCATACGTAGCGGGCTGGCATCAGACGTTTACCTCTTCAACCTGGAAAAAGGCACAGCCGATAACATAACCAAAACACCGGCAACCGAAGGCAAACCGGTATGGGTGAAAAATAAGGTCTATTATGTAGGTGATAATGATGGCAGCAAACGCCGCAACATCTGGATGTACGACACCGAAAAAAAGACCCACCAGCAACTCACCAAATTCACCGACATCGATATCAACCACATGTCTGCCGGGCCGGATGAACTGGTTTTTGAAGCCGGCGGTAATTTATACCTGCTCAATCTTGCCACAACTACCTATGCCGAAGTAAAAATCAACGTCATAGCCGATATGGCTACCCTCATGCCCCGCACCGTTAACGTAGGCAATACCATAACCGGGTACGATCTTTCACCCGATGCCAAACGATCTGTGTTTGAAGCCCGTGGTGAACTTTTTAGCATCCCGGCAGAAAATGGTGTGATCATTAACCTCACCAATACCAGTGGTGCTTACGAACGTTACCCGGCCTGGTCCCCCAACGGACGTTGGCTGGCTTACTGGAGCGATGAAACCGGTGAATGGGAGATCTACCTGAGAGATAATACCAGCAATAAGGCAAAAAAGATCACCTCGTTTGGCAGGGGTATGGGATGGAACCTTTACTGGTCCCCCGACAATAAAAAAATCGCTTTTATAAACGACCTGCAGGAAATTAAACTATTGACAGTAGCTACAGGAGAAGTTGTAACCATTGATAAAACAACGGCTCTTCCCTACAACGGCTTGCAAAACTTCCGCCTTAGCTGGTCTCCCGATAGTAAATGGGCGGCATATGTAAAAGGTGTTCCCAACATCAACAACGCTCTCTATCTATACAGCTTCGATCAAAAGAAAGCCATACAGGCTACCTCGGGTTATTACAATGACAATAACCCGGTCTTTGATCCAACCGGCAAGTATATTTTCTTTACAACCGACAGGAATTTTAATGCCAGCTACAGCAATTTCGATAATACCTGGATCTATCCCAACAGCACGCAACTGGCGGTAACAACACTGGATCCTTCCACCCAGTCACTGCTCTTTGCAAAAAATGATGATGTAAAAATTGATACGGCATCAGCAGAGAAAAAAACCGGGGATGATACTGCAAAAAAACCGGCCGAAGACGCGGCCAAAAAATCAAAACCCGCAACTGGTGTAACAAATCCTCAACCTGCAACACTGGAAACACGAATGGAAATCTTACCGGTTCCGGCCGGCAATATGGGCAACCTATACGCCGTGGAGGGTAAACTTATTTACCAGCGTTTTCCCAATACAGGTGCTGCCCCGGGCCCCCCATCGCTTTATGTTTATGATATTGAAAAAAGGGAAGAAAAATTGATGTTGCAGGGAGCAACAGGCTACTCCGTTTCAGCCGATGGTAAAAATATCCTGGCAAGAGATAACCGTGGTTTTGGAATTGTAAAACCAGGCCCCGACCAAAAGATGGACAAACTGTTACGCACATCCGAAATTGAAATGGTACTGCAACCACAGCAGGAATGGAAACAGATCTTTAACGATACCTGGAGGCGCTACCGCGATTTCTTTTACGATCCGGGAATGCACCAGGTGAACTGGGATGGCATCCGTAAAAATTATGCTGCCCTGCTCAGCGACGCCATTACCCGTTGGGATGTGAACAATATTCAGCAGGAGATGATCTCTGAACTAAGCGCCGGCCATACCTATGTGAACGGCGGCGACCTTGAACAGGCAAAAAACCGTACACACGGGCTTCTGGGCATCGACTGGACCATGGAGAATGGCGCTTACAGGATCAAACGTATTGTACATGGCGCACCATGGGACCACGAAGTACGGTCACCGTTCGAACTCAGTGGTATCAATGTAAAGGAAGGCGATTATATACTTTCAGTAAATGGAAGAGAACTGGATACTAACCTTGACCCCTATGCGATGTTTGAAGGTTTGGCAGGAAAAGCGGTAGCATTGCGGGTCAATAACAAACCCACCCTGGAAGGTGCCCGCGAAGTAGTGATCAAAACCCTGCAGCCGCAGGAAGAAGCAAGGCTCCGCCACCTGGAGTGGATCGAAGGAAACCGCAAAAAAGTGGAAGAATTATCAGGCGGCCAACTTGGTTATATGTACATGCCCAATACCGGCACACAGGGCCAGACCGAATTGATGCGCCAGTTTTATGCTCAGATCAATAAAAAAGGGTTTGTGATTGATGAACGTTTTAATGCCGGCGGACAATTAGGCGACCGCTTTATTGAAATGCTGAACCGCCCCGTGGTGTATAACATAGCCTGGCGTAATGCCGATGTTACACATTGGCCGCAACGGGGAAACAATGCACCCAAGGTAATGCTGATCAATGGCTGGGCGGGTTCCGGTGGGGATGCCTTCCCATGGGCTTTCCAGCAATTGGGTATGGGACCCATTATTGGCGAACGTACACTGGGGATCCTGGTGGGACCTGCTACCGGTCACCGTTTGATTGATGGCGGTGGTATAACGGTACCGGATGCACGTTTATACGGCGGCGACGGAAAATGGTTTGCAGAAGGTTATGGTATCAAACCCGAAATAGAAATCTGGGATGACCCGGCACAACTGGCCAAAGGAATCGATCCGCAACTGGTACGGGCTGTGGAAGAGGCCATGAAACTGGTAAAAGCAAAACCAAGGGTCATACATCCTCGCCCCGCATTTGAAGATAGGAGTGCAAAAGGACTAAAGGAATATTGATGGCACATAATTTAACTAGGTGAATCGGCACCCGGAAACATTACAATAGGAGTGAATGGTTTTTTGTAACTTACTGTTCACTAAAACTTACTGTTATGAAAAAGAACTCACTGCTGTTTGCCGCCATGGTGCTGTTATTGGCCTGTAATAATGAAACAAAGGTTGATTCTGCCACTACAGATTCTACCGTAGCCGTTACAGAACCCGTTTCTTTACCCTACACTGTTGAAAAAACACCTGACTGGGAAAAAGGCAGTGATGAAAACCTGTCTATTGCTATGAAGGCACTAAAAGCCTATGAAACCAATGACAGTACAGCAATGAAAGCCTTGTTGGCCGACTCGGTTTCATTTTATTATGACGGTGGAGAATTTAAAGGCACTGCCGATAGTTTTATGACCATGCTGAACCGGCACCGGAACTCGTTAACCAACGTGTCCATAAAAATGAATGATTACGAATCAGTAAAAAGTAAGAACCGGGGCGAAGAATGGGTAGGTTTATGGTATGTGGAAACGACAACTGAAAAATCAGGCAAAACCGATTCATTGACCACTATGGACGATATAATGATCGTAAATGGAAAGATCCGGGTGATAGATAGTAAGGTCCGGCATTTTGCCAAACAATAAATAAAGAACTCCCGAAAAGCGGGAGTTTTTTTTATCCTATCAAAAAAATTACAGGCAGCTCGCTCTCAAATAGCTGCCATTCAGGGAATGGCGTATTTGTTGTTTGATACAACAAAACAGCACATGACAAAACAAACTTCAAAAAAACTCAGTAATAAGGTTATCGTTGTTACGGGTGCATCAAGTGGTGCAGGAAAAGCAATCAGTCTTCAATTGGCCTCAGAAGGCGCAACACTTGTGCTGGCCGCACGCAGCCAAAAAGCACTGGAAGAGGTTGCAGCGGAATGCCGGGATTTTGGTGCTTCTGCCATTGCCATACCAACCGATGTAAGATTCAGTGATTCCATGCAGGAACTGGCAAGAGCGGCCAACAAATTTGGCGGCCGTATTGATGCATGGATCAATAATGCCGGGGTAATGGCAGCCGGTTCTTTGGACAAGATCCCTGCAGAGATTGGCGAAGAGGTCATAAAAACCAATTTAATAGGATATATGAATGGCGCTTACGCAGTGCTTCCATTCTTTAAACAGCAGGGGTTTGGATTGCTGATCAATAACATATCGGTCGGCGGATGGTTCCCTGTTCCCTACGCAACTGCATACAGTGCCAGCAAATTCGGTTTGCGCGGTTTTTCCCAATCTTTAAAAGGAGAATTAGACGTTTACCCCAACATCCATGTTTGTGATCTTTACCCTGCCTTCCTGGATACACCAGGCATTCAGCATGCTGCTAATTATACCGGCGCTGTATTAAAACCAGCTCCGCCTGTTTACGATCCACGTAAACTGGCCCGCGAAGTGGTTTCCCTGGTGCAGCACCCAAAATCTTCTGTCACCATAGGAGCTGCGGCTGCATTTTTACATCTTGCTTCTTCCCTGTTTCCTTCCCTCACCAGGACCATCACCGGTGGTGTCATCAGGAATTATTTAAAAAAGGCAAACACCATTGCAACTACCAGTGGCAATGTGCTTCATCCCGTTGCGTATGGAACCAGCATAGATGGAGGGTGGAAAAAAACCTCCCTTTCAAAAAGAAACCTGGCAGGAGCCCTGCTAATGACCGTTTCCCTGGGATTGTTGTTGTTTCAAAAAAAATAACCCGGTACCGGAAGCATGAACAGCTTCTTCAATTATACAGGCCTGGTGTATTTTGCCGGCTGTCCGGGTTTAGGCAATGTGTTTTTAATAAATTCCCTGAGGTCATTATTACTGGTTTCAAGATCAGGTTTGCGCAAATACATCATGTGACCACTCCGGTATCCCTTCCAGCTGATCCTTCCCTGCAGTTTACCGCTTTGATCCATTTGCCACATATTGTACTTCGCATTAAAATAGTCGCAGGCCCCATCGTAATAACCGGATTGTACCATCACATGTAAAAACGGGTTCTGGGCCATGGCCAGCCGAAGATTCTCCCCCGTACGGTCATTGGTTCTGTCCCAGGGGGAAACAGGCCCGAACATATTGTATTTCAGATCCGTTTTATAGCCCAGGTCCTTACGCAGGTAATGATTCATGGCGGGAGAAAAAGAATGATTCCAGGAAACCAGTTCCTGGTTATAATCAGGGGCTTCACCACCTTCCTGGCGGTCAATGCCAAGATAACGGCTGTCTAACCGGCCTACTGTATATCCCTTATCCCTTAATAATTCTTTCCAGAAAAACTGTGGTGTGATATTCAGGTTTCGTTGTAAAACCACCTTTTCTGATATGCCTGAATAGCGGGCAATTTTTGCAGCTATCTGTTTTTTTGTACCCTCATCAAGTGAGCCTCCCCGTGTTAAAGCCGGTATCAGTGCCGAGATGGTAAATTCCTCTACTTCGGGAAGCATGTCAGTAAGATCCCTGGCCTGCAGGTCCTGGGGCAACATCTTATGATACCAGGCCGTAGCTGCATAATAAGGAAGTCGGGATGCCACATCTACCGGTCCCGATCTTTCAATACCTAAGGTTGTCGGTGATACCAAAATTACCCCGTTCAAAAACATCCATTGCCGGCTTTGCAGCTCCAGGGCCAGCCCTGAAACCCTGGTGGTTCCATAACTTTCACCTATCAGGTATTTGGGCGAGGGCCAACGGTTATAGCGGGTTACAAAGGTATTGATCCATGCTGCCAGGTAAGTAATATCTGCATTCACTCCAAAAAAACGGGCAGGGGCAGCATTCCCCACAACCCTGGAATAACCCGTGTTAACAGGATCTACATACACAATATCAGCAACATCTAAAATTGAATGCGGGTTCTCTTGTACACCATAGGGCTGAACAGGATAACCCTCTTCGTCAATATTCAACATCCTGGGGCCGGTATAACCAAGCTCCATCCATACCGATGGGGTGCCCGGGCCACCGTTGAAAGAGATTACAAGTGGCCGTGAACCATGATCCTTTACATCCGATCTTTCGTAATAAGTAAAAAATACTCCTGCAATGATCTTCCCGGAATCATTCCATACAGGAAGGGTGCCCGCAATAGCTTTGTACGGAACCTTAATCCCCTTTATGGTTACGGTATGATTTGTTTCAACAACCTGGTCAGGATTTAGAGTATTCATTTCTAAATGTGCATCCTTCGTTTGTGCAAAAACGTTAGATAGGCATAAAATGCCGAACAGGAGAAGAGAGATTCTTTTCATATGCAGTTCGTTTAACGGTAAGTTATTCAATTGTATAAATCAATGATTAGGTTGGGCCGTATTTATTTCTTTTCAATAAGGGTTACCAACTTTACATCTTTCATTTTTTTATTGAGCCAGGCTTCCAGTATATAATGCCCTGGTGGCAGAACTTTACCGGTTTTAAATTCAATGTTTCCTGGCCCGGTTACAGCTATTTCAAAAGAAGAAAAAACTTCACCTGCGGCAGTTAAAAGTCTTAGGCTGACCGTACCAGGTTCAGGTACTTCGAGGCCAACTTTTAGACTGTTTTTAAAATAAGTTGAATCTGTGTTCACATAAGCGATCAATGGCGTCAGGTTTTTATAATCATCGCCGGGCCGTGGAGCAAGCGGTGTTTGAAGTGGAGTTGCAAAACGTACCATTCGAAAATATTCACGGCTCAACCATGCATTGTGTCCCGGCTCCCAGTTGGAATTATAACCACCATTTGTCATGCCGATCACATCGCAGGCATGCAGTGCTGCTGCATTTTGCATCTGTTCAACTGAGCGGTTAACAGGTAACCTGGCACTGTAATAATCTATAAAACTAACGCTACCAATATGGGGCATACCCGCAACGGCCTCCTGTGCCGCCATGGATGTAACTACATGATCTGAATGGTCGCCCGGATTGATGGTGCTGTCTGTTTCTGCAGAAAAAATGTTGCTGTATTGGGCCTTACTACCTTCTGATATAATAATTTTTTTCAGGGTACCTACCAGTTCGTTCCAGTTCTTATACATGGCCGAACCATCAATCGCCTCTACCGGTTTATTATACGCAAACAATTGCTTTAATGATTGTGCTCCCGTGCTTTTATAACCGGTGCCACCGCCATTACCATCGGGCAACCGTAAAAAATAGGAAACCGTGTTCTTATACCGGTAGGTGTAGATCTTATGCCCTTCCACTTCCGTCCACGATTCTATCATGGTCAATGAAGTGTCCTTAATATCAGCTAAAAACTTTTGCGAGAGCACTGCCCCGTTTTCGCGTGCCTGGTAATAGGGCATTCTGCCTGGGCCTTTTTGTCCCTGTCCCGCATCGCCGGCCGTAAGCGTTATAAAAACCATTTTAGCCCCTTGCTTATGTTGGCTTACCGCATGCGCGGACATAAAAAGCTGCCAGTCATCCTGGTGGGCAGAAAAAAAGAAAGCAGCCTTTTGCGCATTGAGCGTTTTAAAAACACATATGCAAACCAGTAAACAACACAACCTGGAAGCAGAAAAAATATTCATATGCTTGATTGAAGATAATTACCAAGTTAACCAAAACTGTTGTTTTTATGGTTGTATTTATGATCCCGGCTCTTGAAGACCGTTGCCTGGTTCCTGACTTGAAATAATTTAAAACTGATTTTACTCATAAACCCCGGGAGTACGTATTTCTACCTTTGTGGCGTATTATTTGGGGACTTATAAATTAGTTCTTTCATTATTAAATCGCCTGTTATGAAAAAGTGGATCCTGTCCGCTGCATTTTTATTAGCCCTTAGTGGCTTTGCAACGGCACAAACAACCTCTGGAAAATCATCACCTGCACAAAAAACACAAAAGCCGGTTAAGAAAGGCACAGCTATAAAGAAGGTTTCAGATCAATCCTATCCAGCCAAAAAAGAAACAGAAGCTAAAATTGTAAAACTGGTTATTGCATTGCCCGCAGTGGATACCTTATCAGTGCCGCAGGGGAAAAATGAAGAATAAAACGTTGTTCTTCTACATATCATGTTACCTAATAAAACAGGTATGTATAGAGTGATGATCGTGTATTGTCAGAACAACAACATAAAAAATGTTGGTAGTGATATTATATGCCCTGGTCAAATGAATATTTATGATGAAATCTTTTCAGGGCTAGATGTCATTATTGTTTTGGCCTGTAAATAAGGGTCGACAAAAACTGTTAGTCGACCCTGTTTTATTTTCTATAGGAGTCACCTCTCCGTTTATCCACTTTCCAATTTCAGAGTTATCTATCATTCTAGTTTTATCAGGCAATATTGTTCATTTATCAACTATTGTTATGAGAAAGCTGGTCAGTTTTATAATCATGGTGTTTTTGGTTGTGCATGTTTGTGCACAAGAACCGAAAACAGAAGCACAGGGCTATTGGGTTATTCAAAACCATATCAAATCTTCCAAACAATCGGTTGTTTATTTCTATAGTCCTGACCACCAGCTCATGTACAGGGAAACTGTAACCGGAAAAAAGATCAGGTTAAACCCTAAAACCATCCGCCGCCTGAATAAGGTACTGCACCAGACACAATTAACATGGCAAAAAGACAAGATGGTAAAAGAGAACGAACAACTCCTTTCCGGTAAGCTCTAAATTTTTCTCTTATGCAGCAGCACCCTTTCCTGTCTTATTCAGGGAGGGTGTTTGCTTTTTGTCGATGAAATGCAATTTTATAGCTACAGTTACATGAGTGGCAAAGCATTTTGTAATGAATGCCGCTAATTTTAGAAGGTTATGCAACACTATCCATTCATATTTTCTAATGAACGGAAGTACCGGTTGAGTAGACATTTTATTTTCTGGGCTTCGTGGTGGTTGTTCCAAAGCTTTCTTTATTCTTTTTCTGCCCTGGCCATTGATGTTTCCTACTTCCAACGTTTTGCACTTGCTGCCGTTGACTCTTTTTTTTTCCTGGTGCCGCATATCTTTCTGGCCTATACATTAGTTTACTGGGTTGTACCACGGATAGTACTCAAGGGAAAATATGTTCCTGCCTTTGTAGCAGTAGTATGTTTATTCCTTGCCACAGCTTTTATCAGTTCACTCATTGGGATGTATGTATTACATTTTGTAAGGGCACTGATTTTTGACAAACGTTTTATTTCACCACCGCATATAAATGAGATCCGGGTTTTTAATTCATTGTTGTCTGGCTTGCGGGGGGCTATAACCATTGGAGGTCTGGCCGCCGCCATAAAACTTATGAAATTCTGGTACACCAAAGAACAACGGAACCTCCATTTGGAAAAAGAGAATGTGACGGTGCAGTTACAGCTGTTAAAAGCCCAGGTGCATCCTCATTTTTTATTTAATACACTCAATAACATTTATGCACATACACACAAAAGCTCTCCGGATGCTGCCGGAATGCTGATCGGTCTTTCCGATATGCTTCGTTACATGTTATATGAATGCAACCAAAACCTGGTTCCGTTGTCCAAAGAATTAAAAATGCTGCAAGACTATATTTCCCTTGAACAGGCACGATATAATAACTGCCTTGATATAAATGTTGAAATAAGAGGAGAGGTCTTTAATCTTTGTATAGCCCCATTATTGTTATTGCCCTTTGTTGAAAACTGTTTTAAACATGGTACCAGCCAAATGCTTGAGCATCCCTGGATCAGTTTCTCTGTTTTGGTTGAAGGGCAGGAATTCAAAATGCGTTTGATCAATGGCAAGCATCCGCAACATAAAAAGAAAACAATTACCGGTATTGGAATTGCCAATGTAAAAAAACGATTGAATTTAATATACGCCGGTAAACATAAACTACAGGTTATTGAAACAGACGATACCTACGTTGTAAACCTGTTTCTTGTACTTGAGGAGATAAGCAGACACCAGGAAACGTTTTCACCCAAAGTAGTTACTGCATATGACTGAAACAAAACCCATACGATGTTTTATTGCCGATGATGAACCC
>DASTMJ010000006.1:0-10027 GCA_035714205.1 Flavisolibacter sp.
GGGGTTGCGCTCGTTGCGGGACTTAACCCAACACCTCACGGCACGAGCTGACGACAGCCATGCAGCACCTTACTGGCGGTGTATTGCTACAAAGTGAGCTTTCACCCACGATCCACCAGCATTCTAGCCCAGGTAAGGTTCCTCGCGTATCATCGAATTAAACCACATGCTCCACCGCTTGTGCGGACCCCCGCCAATTCCTTTGAGTTTCAACCTTGCGGTCGTACTTCCCAGGTGGGATACTTAATGCTTTCGCTCAGACACACACAGTGTATCGCGTATGTCGAGTATCCATAGTTTAGGGCGTGGACTACCAGGGTATCTAATCCTGTTTGATCCCCACGCTTTCGTGCCTCAGAGTCAATATTCGTGTAGTGAGCTGCCTTCGCAATTGGTGTTCTATGTCATATCTAAGCATTTCACCGCTACATGACATATTCCGCTCACCTCCACGGTATTCAAGACAGATAGTATCAACGGCAGTTTCCGAGTTAAGCTCGGAGATTTCACCACTGACTTACCTGCCCTCCTACGCACCCTTTAAACCCAGTGAATCCGGATAACGCTTGCACCCTCCGTATTACCGCGGCTGCTGGCACGGAGTTAGCCGGTGCTTATTCCTATGGTACCGTCAATCTGGTAGGAATACCAGGGTTTCGTCCCATATAAAAGAAGTTTACAATCCAGAGGACCTTCATCCTTCACGCGGCATGGCTGGTTCAGACTTGCGTCCATTGACCAATATTCCTTACTGCTGCCTCCCGTAGGAGTCGGGCCCGTGTCTCAGTGCCCGTGTGACTGGTCGTGCTCTCACACCAGTTACTGATCGAAGGCTTGGTGGGCCGTTACCCCGCCAACTACCTAATCAGGCGCACGCCCATCCAAAACCGCCGGAGCTATAATAATAAAGTGATGCCACTTCATTATGTTACGAGGTATTAATCCGGGTTTCCCCGGGCTATTCCCCAGTTTTGGGTAGGTTGCGTACGTGTTCCGCACCCGTTTGCCGGTCGCCAGCGAGTGTATTGCTACACCCCTGCTGCCCCTCGACTTGCATGTATTAAGCCTGCCGCTAGCGTTCATCCTGAGCCAGGATCAAACTCTCCATTGTAAATGAATTGTTGATCTGACTATTAAATTCTCAAAAAGAAAAATTAACGAGTCAAAATCGAATGTTATTCGCTTGACTTACCTATTGTGTAAACCTTAAAAGATTTACGTGCTGTTGCTTCCAAACTTTCAAAGAACTTAAATCATTTGCCTTGTTAAGGCGGCTGATCTGCAGATGATAAGATTATGAATCTTCAGGCCTTTTGCCTCACCTATTTCGTTTTTTTAAGAGCTGTTTTTGTATCCCTTTTTTTGATTGGGAGTGCAAATGTACGACCCTTTTTATTTCTACCAAATTTATTTTTCTGATTTTCAATTTTTTAACAACTATCAGATGCTAAATTTGAGATAGTAAACGATGTAAAAAAAGAACTTGTTTTTGATTTTTTTTGCGGACTGCAAAGATACATGAGCTTTACAACACCAACCAAATTTTTCTGGTTTTTATTTCACAAAAAAAAGTGAAGAGCGTTTCAAATTTTTTAGCGAAAACCAGTCGGTCAAAAAGCGGTTGCAAAGATAAGTAAGTATTTGATAACCAACAAATTAATTTGCCATTTCCATCACAAAAAAATGCAAATTACTTTTGCTGATTTTGTTGTTTATGACCGATTTTCAAAAAGCGGATGCAAAGATACGGAGCATTGCTTATTCGTTCCAAATGATTCCAGAATTTATTTTTAAAAATCATTGGAAATGCAGGCCTGTTGCGGGAAATAATTTTCAGGATAACTCACTTCCTTCAAAAATAACCCGGTTGCCGGTATGGAAAAACCACACTTTACCGGGTTTCTAAAAAATGATTCAAACTCCTGCAGGGTTAACTTTCTTCTTCCTACCTTGAGCATTGTAGCCGTTAGCAGGCGGACCATACCCCTGAGAAATCGATTTCCTTTTATGGTATAGGTCAATTCCTCACCTTTTGAAGCCCAGTTACTTTTGACAATTGAACATTCAAAAGTTTTTACCTGGGTATTTGTTTTGGAGAAAGCAAAGAAGTTTGACTGGGATAAAACAATGGAAGCAGCCTGGTACATAGCGTCCATATCCAGCTTAAATGGATAAAATAAAGATGTTTCGCTTGAAAAAGGATCTTTAAAGCGGTGTATCTTATATATGTACTCCCTGGCGGTTGCATCGAAACGGGAATGAGCCCCGGGTGGCATTTCAAAAATACTCCTGACCACAATGTCGCCGGGAAGAATCGCATTCATCTTATAGATAAACTGTGAATTAACTGGATCATTAAAATCGAAATGAAAAAAATTCTGTAAAGCATGTACCCCGGCATCTGTACGAGAAGAACCGGTTAGGCTGACAGGCATACGGTGCAGGACACTGAACGCATTTTCAATTTCAGTTTGTATGGTTAAAGCATTTTCCTGGATCTGGAAACCACTATACCGTGTGCCTTTATATGCTACTTCCAGGAAATAACGGGCCATGAATTACTCTCCTATTAAAGCCTTAAACCGTCTTAAATAATATTCATCTTTTATCTCGCGGCCAAGTAATTTAAATTCTTCCTGGTCGGATACATGTAAGTACGCGGCATCAAAAAACTGGTATTTACCAGCTGAGGTAAGAAACAAAGCACTTAAATAACGGATTTGTTCTGTAGTAAAACATTTGTTCCTGAAATATTTTTTTGATTCTTCAACCATGCCCTCATCCGTTTCCCGGGCAGCCATATCTCTCCGGAGTTTAAAAAAATCATTTTCTGAAGCCTGATCTGCACATTGGCTTTTCAATGCAGTTACAGCTGAACTTGACTTATTATCAGTGCTTTTTTCCCTGGCAGTTTCAGATTTATTTTCAACTGGCACTTCCACTTTATTTTCTTCTTTTTTTACAGAATCGTTTCCGGATTCAGGGGTCGCAGCGACCTTTTCGGTTTTCACTTCAGTAAAAACGATCTTTTGATTGGGTATAATCAGACGAATGGTATCTGTTTGGTCTGACTGTACATCAAAAAAGACCAAACCGAAACCCTCACTTGTAGAACTCTCGGAATACTTTGTTACCTGTGATCTGACAAATGGTGCTGTAGGCAGGCTAGTTACCGTGTCTGTATCTAAAGATTCATTGGATGAGCCTTTCTCTTTTTGCAGTGCGTTTGCCTCCTGCTGAGTGTCCGGTTGTTCAACGAGCTGTTTTGAGGCACTAACGAAAGTACCTGATGAATTTGTTACTGTTGTATCAACCAGAGAAGTTTCCTTCTCTTGCTTAGCCAGAACGAGAGTATCCGGTTTTTTTATCTCGTTATTATCTGAATTAACAGCAATAATTTCTTTTTTCAAATCTTCAGCTCCGGCCTGTGTATTTTCTTCATTCCCTTTTTTTATATCGTCCTTTTTATTTCTATCATCATTCTCTTTCAGTTCAACTTTAGCAATATCCGTCACCTCATCTTTCTCTTTATTTGTAACTACATCTTCGTTCTTCTTTTCTTCTTTTGCAAAAATGGGTACAAACATTAAACTTGAGTCGCCTGAAGCTTTTGATAGCAGAGTAGTAAATGCATCTGTTTGAGCCTGGTAGGTAACACTTGAATTAGACAGTTCCTGTACAGGCTTAATTAAACCTGATGATTGAATATCAACCAATGTTATACCTGTACTGGTACTTCTTATCAAATATCCTTTGTCATTACTCCCAATATTCAGGGTGAATTTTGTTTCCGAAGCATTCAATGAAGGAAACCCTACAAACAATGTATACCTGTCTTCGATCAAATTAGATAGAATCAGATAACCAGAACCCAACGAACTGAATACATTGTCACCCATTCTTACATAGAACGGATTTTGTTTTTCAGTTTCCAGGTAAATAAAATGCTGTTTTTGCGCCATAGGCACTTTATAAGCGAGTAATAAGAGACAAAAGAAAAAAAGGTTCTTCATGAATTTCAAAATTAATGGAATTCGTATAAAGCATTGGTTTATCGAAAGAACGCTCTTTCAACTCACTTACTTTATAAAAATTGCCTTACTCCTTATAGTGTATTGTTAAGAAATATGGATTGTTCAACCTACAGCTGCCTGGAGCCTGTTTTTTTGCTTCTTCAATAAACCATCCTACTTAAAGATAATGCAAACTGCCTTCAATTGATTGATTATCAATCTTAAAAAAATATTTACTTTTTTTCCAACGCTTTTCAACCAGCCTGCGTATATGTTATTGTTAGGCCGCCAACTATGAAAGCATCAAGAGCTCTATGTAAACACAAAACTCAATACACCCTGTGAAAAACCATTTTATCCAAACCTAGAAACCAGATTGAACTAATATCATTTGAAAACCAATCATCCAATCCGAAAAAATCAAAAACCCAATTCCAGAAAAACCACCTAAAATCCTGAAAACCAATGGTAGACCGTCATCGACAAACTTATAAGCATCCGTATCTGAAAAACCATCCACTATCCATAAAAACCAAAAATCATGGAGTTTGAAAATCCAATGTCTCTTAAAAAAACCAATATCCATGCCCATGAAAAATAGTGAATCCACTGTGAAAACCATCCAATTCAGATGAAAGGCTACATAACGAACGTTATGGTATTCTGGACCAAAAAAAGCCTTTATACTTTCTAACTGCAGTTGATCCGGGGGGACAACTGCAGGTTAGAAATATCCAAGTTCTTTGATTGCTGAATAATGAAGCATGGTTTACCCCATTGCATTCTTAAAAGTTGCGTATTACCTTTGTATGCTGCTAAGCTGATAAGCACCTGTTTAAAATCCTTTACCTGTAAGAAACTAAGATATTCTTAGAATGCCCTTATTTAAAAGTACCCTATCTGAACAGGACCTTGTCAAAGGTTGTAGCCGTAATGACAGACGGATACAGGAAGTGCTGTATAAACAGTACTGTTCATCAATGCTTGCTCTCTGCAGATCCTATACAAAGAATGAAGAAGACGCCGTTGAAGTTTTACAGGATGGTTTCCTTAAAATCTTTCAGCAAATAGACCGTTTTGATCCAACTAAATCGTCTCTCTACACCTGGATGCGGACAATAGTAATCAGGACGGCAATTGATTCTCTACGCAAAAAAAATAAGAAGCAGGAAACAATCGAATGGAAAGAATCTTATGATCCATTTATTGAAGCCGAGGCTTTATTAAAAATGTCAGCACAACAAATATTAAACCTGTTACAGAATTTGCCGGCGACCAGCAGAATGGTTTTCAATCTTTATGTAACAGAAGGATATACACACCGGGAAATCGGTGAATTATTAAACATTAGTGAAGGTACCAGCAAGTGGCATTTAAGCGAAGCAAGGAAGTATTTAATCAATTCATTAAAAGTGAAAGAAATAGCGTGATGGAAAAGTTTCACCCATACAATAAAATAATAGAAAGCAAGCTGGAACAGCTGCCAGGTGCAGGTACAGACCAGTTGTGGAATGGGATGCATGCTATCCTGGATAAGAAAATGCCTCAGGAAAAAAACAGGCCAAAAGTTTTTGGGTGGCTGTCCTGGGGTAAAGGATTGATGATGCTGGGTATGACATCAGTTCTTGGAATTTGTTCTTATGCATTGTTATTTAATAATGGAAATAAAACAA
Organism: Flavisolibacter sp.; assembly: GCA_035714205.1. Classification (GTDB taxonomy): domain Bacteria; phylum Bacteroidota; class Bacteroidia; order Chitinophagales; family Chitinophagaceae; genus Flavisolibacter. The sequence goes on from DASTMJ010000006.1 coordinate 5,687, forward strand.
CCGATAAAACCTCCCATACCATAAGCGTATCATCTACAAATACTTCAGAAAACAATAAGTTTACCGAAAAAACAATTAGTATTAATGCTGATGGTAAACATAAAATAGTTAGAACTGTTAATACCAATAACGAAGATTATTCAGCCTTAACTGCTAAGGAATTAACTGACAGAAAACTAAGCGATGTAAGTGTACAACCAATGCAAAAACTGTCAGAGCAGAAAGGTGGACAGATAGATCGATCAAACTACAAGAATTTAAACAGTTTATCAAACCTAAAAACTACCGATCGTAAAGATCAACATCAGTGGATCAAAGCCGCAAGTACCTTAAATGATATAACAAGCAGTTCTTCCATTTCTTTGCTACGTACTAATAATATTGTAACGTTAAATACCAGTACATATGCGAATCTGGATTCAACCATACATAATAATAGCTTACAAGTATCCAGGTCTTTTATAGATCAGCAAAAATTCGATTCACTTGTTAATGCGCAAACCAGATTGAATTTAAAGCGTAAAGAAAAAGGAAGCTACGCCGGAGTAGTGGCAGGAATGGATTTAAGTTCTGTTGGATTTGAGTCAATGAAGCCTGGGGTTAATAAAGGTGTGATTGCAGGATATGCATTTAACGAACGCTGGAGTATTGAAACCGGTTTATACTGGAATAAGAAACGAATTTTCACCACGGGAGAATATTTCCGTCCTACCAATTATACCTTGCCGGCCGGTGTTACTGTTTTAAATGTTGATGCAAAGAATGAGTTATATGAATGGCCAGTGAATGTAAAATTCACGGTTCTTCCAAAAAAACACAGTTTGTTTGTAACTGCGGGCTTATCCTCTTACTTTATTAAAAGCGAAAGTTACCATTATGAATACGAGTATAACGGCCAATATGGCAAGTCATATTCCAGCTTTAAAAATGAAAGCAGGAACTGGTTCTCAGTTGCCAACTTTAGCCTGGGTTACTCACACCAGTTAGGATCTTTTGGAAGCGTAAGGATTGAGCCATACTTAAAATTGCCGCTTAAGGATATTGGCATCAATAATATGCCGGTGTTTAGTACAGGCTTAAATGTAGGTTTCACCAAAAGAATTTTAAAGTAAATACTAAACCGATACATAAAATAACGGTTAGGTTTACTTGCATTTCACATTTTTTCATTATATTTTTGAAAATCCTTCCTCGAAAAGCTACCATCTAATTCCTGTCAAGACCGATTCGTAATCTGAAAACTAATCGTATGAGCTACCGTATCCACCACCAATGGAAACAGCTTGCAATCTGTCTATGCCTGTTTATTGCATGTAGTTGCAGTAAATCTAAATTGCCGGAGAATCCTGAAGTTCCTGTTTCAGAATCTCCCACCTCCCTTTTCGAGGCTTTATACACTTCTCATGGCATTTCTTATTTAGGTTCAACTTATACTTCTGACTTTAAAATTAAAGATGGCAGTAGTATAGGCACCGTAGTTGTAGGTAATGATGGTTTGTATCTTTATCTCACTTACAACTTATCTGAAAACTGGTATATAACAAGTGTTCAAAGTTATGCAGGACCAGAAATGTTAATTCCAGTTACCAGTAATGGTAATCCGGAGCCAAACAAATTCCCGGCCCGAAACAATTACAACATTTGTGACTTAATCAGAACCATGACCTTTAGGGTGCCGCTTTCATCTATCACCGCTGATCCTGGCGGGCAATGTAATTCCGAACAATATTTTATTGCGATGAAAGCTACCGTTCAAAACATTGGCGATAATGATGATTGTAATTCAGGAATTAACCAGGATGCCTGGGCTGCTCCTGTTGTCATCAATCCCGGCAATTCAAATGAATGGGCTATGGCTTTTTATTATTGTAAACAAATTGATGTACAATCTAACCCAATTGGTACTCCATGGAACCAGAAAGGCCAGGGTTATTGGTTTGCGAAACCAAATGTGCAGTGGTGTGAATATGTAACCTTTGGAAATTTGGTTGTGAGCCAGGAAGAAGGTAAGGTTTTATGGCCAGCCAAAAACAACCTACTTAAAAAAATATTTTTCAAAGCATCATCCTTGCAATTGAGCTTGATTTGTAATAATCCAAACCAGCAGATGCCCGCTTCAATTAATGAAGATTATAAACTTCTATACACATTTTTATCTGGGTTAAGTTATGAGGATATTCAAAACGGCACGATGCCTGTGAATACAGATATTCAGACAATAACCGAATCATTAAATCGTATAAGCTTATGGATCTGCAATAATGCTACAGACGATCCTACAGCATGTATTGAATAAAATAAAAAAGCCATCTTCAACGATGGCTTTTTTATTTTTTACCTTTCAATATATTGTTACCATTTACCACCTGCGCCACCGCCACCAAAACCGCCGCCGCCAAAACCACCAAAACCGCCGCCACCAAAACCACCGCCGCCACTGCCACCAAAACCGCCACCGCCAAAGCCACCCGGGAAAATGACGGGGCCGCCAAAACCACGATATCCCCTGCGTGACATATACCCACCACCTTTATTTCCACCACCAGCACCTAGAACAAAAATTAATATGATAATGATCAGAATGATCTTGCCTATACTTATCCCTGATTTCCCTTTTTTTCTGTAACCTTCAGGAGCCTGGTACTCGCCTGCTGCCGCCCTCATTAATGCCGTGGTGGTTTGATCAAAGGCACGATAGTAATCGCCACTAACCAGATTGGGTATTAAATAATCGTCAGTAATGTGACCGGCAGTAATATCGGGGATTGCGCCTTCCAATCCATAACCTACAGCAATATAAGCATCCCTGTTGCCTTCTTCTCCTCCGGTTGAAACCAAAAGAACGATCCCGTTATCGAATTTTGCCTGGCCGCCCACACCCCATTTCTGCCCTAATTCGGTAGCAAACTGGTTGGCTTCATAGCCAGCCAGATCTTTAACAATAACAACAACTATCTGGTTAGATGTGCTGTCATCATAGGCCACCAGTTTTCGTTCCAGTTCCTGTTCCTGGAAGTCGGGCAACAAATCAGCATAATCATTAACCAGTTTTGGCGGACTTGGCGGATCGGGGATTTTACCGGTTTGAGAAAACCCGTAAACAGAAATCAATAAACCTATAAGTAATAATAATCTCTTCATTCTTTACCTGCCAAATATGATTTCATCCGGCAATTCATTTTTATCAGTGTCGTGATCATATGGAAAATGCTTGTAGAGGGCTTCACCTATATCGGTAATGCATTGCATGATGCCGCTGGCCAGGTGCTGATCTTTAAAATGAACCATCATGCGGTTCACTTCTTCCTCCCAGTATTTCTGTCCAACTTTTTGATGAATTCCCACATCACCCAAAACAGCTGCCTGGTGATCTTTCACAGCCACGTAAATCAAAGTTGCATTCCTGTCTTCAGTTTTATCCATTTCCAGTTTCAGAAATATTTCAGCAGCCCTGTCCATTGCGTCTACAAACCTGCACTTGCTTTCAACAAAAAGCCTGATCTCGCCACTGGTACGCAACTCGGCCTGCTGAATGGTTGAAATCAGGTTTCGTTTTTCTTCTTCGGTAAAAAACTCAGGTTTCTTTTGCCAGGGAAGTTTCACTATCGTTTGGTTGAATCAAAATTTACTGAGGGCTGGTTACCTGTATTAAAATCTACCCGCGGTGCATTTTGTGCTCCCTGCTCTGCTTCAAAAGGCGGTCTTGGTTGAAAACCAAACATTCCTGCAAAAATATTTGTAGGGAAGGAACGCACTTTAGTATTGTAAGGTTGCACTACCTCATTAAAACGATTTCTTTCCGTATTAATACGATTTTCAGTTCCCTCTAACTGTCGTTGCAAGTCGCGGAAGGCATCATTTGCACGAAGGTTTGGATATTGTTCCACGGTTACCAGTAACCGGCTTAGTGCACCTGTTAACTGACCCTGTGCCTGCTGGAACTGTTGCATATTTTCAGGAGTAAGGTTTTCCGGATTCACCTGCATGGAAGTAGCCTTTGCCCTTGCATTAATAACATCATTCAACGTTCCTCTTTCAAAGCTTGCTTCGCCTTTTACGGTTTCAACAAGATTTGGAATGAGATCAGCTCTTCTTTGATAAGCGCTTTGGACATTACCCCAAGCTTTTTTTACATTTTCATCTTCTTTTACAAGGCCATTATATGAATTGCATCCCCAAAAAACCAATATTACAAGAATACCCAAAACAATCAGCAGAACTGGGCTAGTACGTCTCATGATTATAAATTTTAGTAATTAAATGTAAATCAAAAATCATTGTAACGAATTCATCAAATAATGCACCACCTACTAAAGCCTGCCGTTTTGGCTACTTCAAAGC
>DASTMJ010000007.1:0-5082 GCA_035714205.1 Flavisolibacter sp.
TGTATCTCAAACCAAAGTATGCAACTACTTCACCGCCGCGACTGGCTGAAAAAAAGTTCCATGGCCGGACTGGGTTTTATGGTTCCCCAAATAACGTTAGCTGCCGGGTCAAACCAATACAGAACAGCGAACACTCTCATACGGTTAACATCAAATGAAAATCCATATGGCCCTTCTCCTATGGCCCGCAAAGCTATGGCAGAAGCTATCACTTCTTCAAACAGGTATCCATGGGACGTTACAACACAGCTTCGTGAAAAATTAGGTGAACAATACGGGTTAACAAAAGATCATGTGCTTATGGGTGCAGGCTCCTCTGAGATTTTAGGACTTGTGGCACAATTGGCTGCCTTAGAAAAAGGCAATGCTATTACAGCAGATCCTTCATTTTCCATCTGGGTTACATCTGCACAGAAAATGGGATTGGAAATCATCAAGGTACCGTTGAGCCACGATAAAAAACTGGAACTTGATAAAATGCTATCCAAACTCGATAGTAATACCCGATTGTTCTACATCTGCAATCCCAACAACCCGACCGGCACTGTGTTGCCCTTCGAAAAAATAAAACAGGTGGCAGAAGATGCGAGCAAAAAAAGCCTGGTGCTGATTGATGAAGCGTATATTGAATATGCAGGTCAGCCGTCCCAGGTAAGCCTGGTGAATCATAATAAAAATATCATCATTGCAAAAACCTTTTCAAAGATACATGGACTGGCTGGAGGCAGAATTGGTTATGCCTTGGCCCATCCCGATACTATCAGGCAACTGGGAACATTACAACCCTGGATCAACGCCGGCACCAGTGCTGTTTCATTAGCGGCAGCCCTTGCTTCCATGCAGGATAAGACCTTTATCAGCAACTCTAAAGAATGGAATAAGGCTGCAGGCGATTTAACACAAAAAGAATTAACGGCACTTGGACTTACAGTTATTCCTTCGTCTACCAACTTTATTTATTATTCTTTAGGAAAGTACAATGGAAATTGGCAGGAGAACCTGAGAGCTAAGAATGTTTTATCGGGCAGAATTGTTGAGCCAATCGGACAATGGACCAGAACAACTATTGGTACCATGGAGGAAATGAAACAATTTATTGCTGCGGCCCGGTCAATTGTTTAATCACAAACTAATAATATGAAACAATCATTGATTTTCTTTTTGATGTTGGCATGTACAGTAACCTGCTATGCCCAGGATGGTGAAGCCGCTGCCCGTGCCTGTCTTGAACATTATATGAGTGGCGAGCCAGGCCGCATGGAGCAGGCCTTCCATCCATCAGCCACAATGAAATATATTGACTATAAAACCGGAGAATTTAAAGATGTACCCATTGCCGAATTCCTGGAAAGGGTGAAAACCAATTACAACAATAACAAAGGAGCAAAACCAAACCGCACCATTGAAATTGTTTCATTGAACATGGAAGGGACTGCAGCCCAGGCCAAAATCAAAATTGAAACTGATAAAGTAGTGATGTATGATTATATGAATTTATTAAAACTGGATAACGGGTGGAAGATCGTAAGCAAGATTTTTAGCAGGCAGGATAAGTAACGAACTAAAACATACAAATAAAAAACCCGCCACATTTGACGGGTTTAATTTTTTAGTACCAGCCTCGGCCCGCACCAATTTCCCGGAACGGCCATGGAATGGAAGCAAGTATGATAAGCAATGCAAGGAAGTAAAAAATTAAAGTGCGCCTGTGTTTGGCTTTATCAGCAATTCGTTTTTTACCCTGGGCCTTACCTATATGAATTAAAATAATGGCGATCAGCATACCCAATAAATGCTCAATCACATAAAAACGATCTGCAGGATTTTTCATTACTTCCGCCATGCCCTTGGTTTGTATTTGCTGGTATCCCCAGCTGCCGGTAAACCAAAGAACAATACCAACAACTAACATCAGGTCAGCAAAAATTGTAAGTAATAAACCCAGGCGGTTATCGGTGCGGATATAAGGCCTGTTGCCGGCAATCAGGCTGTTGATGATTGCAAATAACAGGAGCAATAACACGATCCATCGGCCTGCACTGTGTATATGCAATAATGCATTGTATAAGGTTGTATCCATGCTGAAATGATTTTGGTTTTGCCAAATCTACAACAGAATACCGAATAGTTTGTTGTGAACCAGTAAACTGTATTCGTTGTTGGTAAAGCTGCACTACAGGTATATAATTAAACAGACGATTTAATCCTTCCAGTCTGCAATAAACAAATTGGTCTCTCTTGTTCCGCCATTATTCCGGTTACTGGAGAAAATGATCTTTTTACCATCGGGGCTGAACATGGGAAATGCATCAAACCCTTTATCGCGGCTGATCTTTTCCAGGTTGGTACCATCAGCATTCATGGTATACATATTAAAAGGAAAACCTCTTTTGTATTCGTGGTTACTGCAGAAAATGATTCTACCGTCGGGCATAAAATTAGGCGCCCAGTTGGCTTGTCCTAAACGGGTGATCTGCCTTGCATTACTGCCGTCGCTGTCAGCAATAAATACCTCCATTTTTGTTGGCGCTACCAATCCTTCATTCAGCAGTTCTTTATATTCTTTTACCTCCGCTTCTGATACCGGCCTGCTGGCACGCCACACAATCTTTTTTCCATCAGCACTAAACCAGGCACCGCCATCATAACCCAGGGCTGTTGTTATTTGCCTGGTTGTCCCGTTACCCAGGTCCATAATATAAAGATCAAGATCACCATTACGGGTAGACGTAAATAACATTTTTGTTCCATCCGGCGACACAGTAGCTTCTGCATCATACCCCGGTGCATCAGTTAATTTTTTTACGATGCTCCCGTTAAGATCGGACATATAAATATCGTAACTGGCATACACAGGCCATATATAACGATTGCCATATTTGCTGCGGTCAACCGGGGGTGGACAACTGTCGGAACCTTCATGAGTAGAAGCATAAATAATATGCTTATTATCTTTTGTAAAAAAAGCACAGGTAGTTCTTCCTTTTCCTGTGCTTACCAATTTATAGGTAAAGCTTTCGCCTTTCTTTGGAACACTACCCACAAAGATCTGGTCGCAAAGAATACCGTCTTTTACAGACGTACGCTGAAATACAATCGATTCACCATCATAACTCCAGTAAGCTTCTGCATTATCTCCACCAAAAGTGAGTTGTTGAATAGTTGCGAAATGAACTTCGTCTGTATAATGCACTGAATCCGGCTGACCAGTAGAAGTAAATGGCAAAACAATAAATGCAGCAACGGTAAGAAAAAGCAAAAACTTCATGCGAACGATTTTGGTGACTTGTTAAACAGTTACAAAAATCATCAATTAACATGGTGCGCCTGTCAGATTTATGTCATAAGGTATTTTCATTTTTTTAGTTTTGGGGATGCGCACCATTATTCTTATTTCTTATTCTTTTTTATTTATAGCCTGCAGCAACAATGATGAATCAGGTTCAATTTTATCAGATCCTCCCTATATTTCTATAACTGATAGTATCAGGCAAACACCTCAAAATGCAGATCTATATTATCACCGCGCCATTTTACTGCATCAGAATAACCAAACAGCATTGGCAGAAGAAGATATCCGCAAGGCATGGAACCTCCAGCCAAAAGAAGAATACGCCTTAAGTCTTACAACCCTTCTCAAACAAAAGAACACAGATTCAGCCATCGTGTTTTTAAAAGAAGCCGTGCAAAAGCTTCCCAATAGTATTGCACTACAAATAGGGCTGGCCAGGGGTTATCAAAACAAAAAACAGCCTGCCATTGCCTTACAAATTACAGATGCCATCATTCAGCAATACCCGGGACAATTAGATGCACTAACACTTAAATCAGAGATACTGGCAAGCCAGAATGATAAAAAAGGAGCATTAACCTGGCTTGAAAAAGCATATGCTTTGGTGCCTTCTGATCCATCTCTTGCCTATGATCTTGCCTTTGAATATGCCGATGCAAAAAATGCAAAAGCTTTAACCCTGGCTGACTCTATTTTAAATGCAAAGGGGCCGGAACCTGAAAAAGCCTGGTACATCAAAGGTGTTTATTTTGCCAACTCCGGGAAGGGAAAAGAAGCCGTCAAAAATTTTGATGAGGCCATCCGTATCAATTATAATTTCATGGATGCTTACCGGGATAAGGGATCTATGTTGCTTGATCAAAAAAACTATAAAGAAGCATTACAAACCTTTCAGCTGGCCCTAAAAATAGCACCGGCATCGGCCGAATTTTATTACCTCTCGGCAAAGGCGCAGGAAGGCCTGGGCAATAAAGCAGATGCCAAACTCAATTATCAACGTGCCTATGGCCTTGACCAATCTATGACTGAAGCAAAAGCAGCAGCAGATAAATTATAGTTATCAACCCATCAGTCCAGGTTTTTATAAATAGTAGTACATTTATAAAAACCTCCATATGAGAAAGACACTGCTTACCCTTTCTGGCTGTATACTTATACTTTCATCATTTAGCCAGATCGCCAATGAGTTCCGTTCCAGCACACCCCGGATGATCCCTTACGGCCAGTTACCCAATGAAAAGGATCAAACCGTTCAATCCCTGTTTATTGAACAGGTTTGGAGTCCCGGCCAGGTAAAATTTAAGACCAACACGGTATTAAGCCTGCCGCTCATTTTTGATGTATACAGCAATAAATTATATTTTTTACAACATAACCAGATCATGGAGTTCGCAGAACCCGTCACTGAATTTTCGATGAAGCTGCTGAAAAAATCGGATACAGTAACAGTAGCTTATCGTAATAATTATCCTGCCGTTGATAAAAACACACAAGAAACGTTTTATGAAATATTGGTAGATGGGGATTACCAGCTATTACGCTGTAAGGCAAAAACCATTCATTTATATAAAGATGAAGAAGTGCCTGAAGAAAAACGGGATTATAGTAAAGAATTATTCTATGCCTTACTGCCCGGTAACAAAATGGTACAACTCAAAAAAGATAAGGAATTTGTCCTGAAGCAAATGCCCGGGCAGGCAGAAACCATAAAAACGTTAGCAGCCGAACATAAATTAAAACTTAAAAACGAAGCACAGCTGGTAGAACTTTTCCAGTTGTTAAACAACCAG
>DASTMJ010000008.1:0-7358 GCA_035714205.1 Flavisolibacter sp.
CGTTAAAGAAATTAGTTCTTCTCACATAAGCAGTCAATTTTCTCATAAGCAGTTAGTTTTGGTTGCGACCCCTGTTTCTACAGGGGTTTATTTTTTTTATATACCCTTAACCAGACGAATAATCCCAAAACTGCACCTGCAGCATCAGCAATAATATCATACACATCGAAACTGCGGTTTGGGATCCATTGTTTCTGAACCAATTCAACCAGGGTGCCGTATAAAACAGCCAGCACCAATACAATCCACTTCGTAGCTGGCAGATGGAGCTCAAAAGCTGAAGCCCATAAAAAGATCAATCCGGCAAACAAACCTATATGTACAATTTTATCCAGTTGTATATCAACCCACCACCCACCTTTTGGCAAGTTGGTGCCAGGCATTACAAACAAAAAACACATGAGTAGCAACCAGCCAATTGCCAGGGTTTTTGATTGTATCCAACCCGCTTTTAATAAATTCATTACCTAATTAAAATGGGCCTTTTTCAAGGCCCTGTTACTAGAATCCAATACAATATAATTATATGAAAGTTGAACTACTTTTTAAATAGATCATCTTCTTTAAATAAAGCTGATATGCGGCGTTTGAATTTACCCGACAAGGCTCTGGTAGGCTGCTGCATCCATAAGTCCGTCAACATCAGACGGATTGGCAACTTTCATTTTAACCATCCAGCCTTCGCCATAAGGATCATTATTCACTAATTCAGGATTAGCATTCAGCTTGGGATTGATCTCGGTAATGCTCCCGCTTACTGGTAAAAACAGGTCTGAAACTGTTTTTACAGCTTCTACAGTTCCAAAAACATCGCCGGAACCTAAATCCTGCCCTACTGTTTCAATTTCAACATAAACAATATCACCTAATTCGTGCTGGGCAAAGTCTGTAATACCAACAGTAGCAATATCACCTTCCAGGCGAACCCATTCGTGCTCTTTTGTGTAACGTAAACTCTCAGGGAAATTCATTACCTATAATTTAGATTGAGTTGCAATATTAACCAGAGTTTGATTGACTAAAAAAAGATTTACTGTTTATCTCTTTTTCCTGCGTTTGATGAGCTTTGTTTCAATAATCCTGATATCCTTCACCGGCCTGTCTCTGTCCTGCGCCTGACTGGTAGTGGTTGCTGCTATTTTATCCACTATGTCAATACCTTCCACCACTTCTCCAAAAACAGTATAATTCTGGTCCAGTTGCGGTGTGCCGCCAATTGTTTTATATATCTCCCTGTGTTCGGCCGGTAATTTTTTTCCACCTAAACGATACATTTCAATAGAATCCAATTCTGCATCGGTAAAGGTTTTACCCTGGACTATGTAAAACTGGCTGCCGCTGCTTTTTCGCTCCGGGTTAACTGCATCTCCCATACGGGCAGCTGCCAAAACACCTTTTTTATGAAATAAAGCGGGTTTGAATTCTGCGGGAATGGTATACGCCGGCCCACCGTTACCCAATGGCTGCCCGGGCTTTGCTGATTTACTGTTCGGATCTCCGGCCTGTATCATAAAATTGCGGATGACCCTGTGAAAAAGGATACTGTCGTAATAGTGTGATTTCACCAGTTTTAAAAAATTATCGCGGTGCAAAGGTGTTGAATCATATAATCTCAGGATAATAGAACCTTCGGTTGTTATGAATTCAACATCTTTCTTAAAATCCTTTTTTTTCAGCTTTATGTTGGGTTGGGCAAAAAGCGTTGTAGTTAAGAATAAACAACAAAAGGTTGTAAGAAACCAATTCCATTTCATATAAACTGTTGATTTTGGAAATACAAAAGAATATGATCTTTCAGAAAATTTTCCTGTTCATGAGGCATCATTTCGGGCATTGGCTTTAATTGCTTGAAATGCGGCCAGCCATCTTCATCAATATGCGAAAGCTCGTAATAGCCGCTTGGAGCAAGAATAGTACAAACAGCTAAATGCATTAAATCCTGCTTTTGTTCTTTCGAAAACTTCCGGTCAACATCACCAAGTTCCTGTATGCCTATCAGGAACAAAACACTTTCTACATCCGGCTTTTTACCAAAGCGTTCCATTAATTTCTCCTCCAGCTTCCACCATCTTATTTGCAGATCGTCACTTAAATTCATAAGTTCAAATATCGCCAAACATAAAAGTTTATCCCGTGATTTTTACAAGATGGGGTTTTATCCCTGAAAAAACAGAGTCTAAGGCTATTTCCTGATTCAGGGCCGACCTTCTTATTTTTGCGCCAAATTGAAAGACTATGCTGCAACTGGCAACGCTACGAAATAATACTGACCTGGTTAAAGAACGTTTAGCTATAAAGCATTTTAAGAATGTTGAGCTAGTGGATGAAATTATTGCGTTAGATGATGAACGAAAAAAACTGACTTTCCAGTTTGATGAAACCAAGGCCCGCATTAATGCAGCATCAAAAGAAATAGGCATGTTAATGGGCAAAGGCCAGAAAGAGGATGCAGAAACAAAAAAGAAAGAAGTAGAATCCTTTAAAAATACACTCGGCCCTGTGCAGGCACAACTTGAAGAAGTTGAAAAAAAGTTGAATGAACTATTGGTTCGCTTACCCAACCTGCCATCTGAAAAAGTACCAAAGGGCAAAACACCGGATGATAACGAAATTGTAAAAATTGGGGGTAGCAAACCGCAGTTATATGCAGGTGCTGTGCCGCATTGGGACCTGGCTAAAAAATACGATCTCATTGATTTTGAATTGGGAAATAAAATAACGGGTAGCGGTTTCCCATTTTATAAAGGCAAAGGAGCCAAATTACAGAGATCCCTGATTCAATATTTCCTGGAATACAATACACAGGCAGGATATACTGAGTACATGCCACCGTTAATGGTAAATGAAACTACTGCCTATGGCACAGGGCAGCTGCCTGATAAAGAAGGGCAGATGTATTATATAAACGAAGACAATTTTTACCTGATACCTACCGCTGAAGTTCCGGTAACTAATATTTACCGTGATGTGATTTTGAAAGATGCAGAACTGCCTATAAAAATGACAGCTTATACTCCCTGCTTCAGAAGAGAAGCGGGAAGTTATGGTAAAGATGTCAGGGGATTGAACCGCCTGCACCAGTTTGATAAGGTGGAAGTAGTTCAGTTAGTGCACCCGGACAAAAGTTATGAAGTATTGGAGGAAATGGTGGAACATATAGAAAAACTGATACAGTCTCTTGGATTGCATTACCGCATTCTTCGGTTATGCGGTGGAGATATGGGCTTCACCTCTGCACTTACTTACGACTTTGAAGTATATAGTGCCGCACAGGAAAAATGGCTGGAGGTGAGTTCTGTATCCAATTTTGAAGCCTTTCAAACCAACAGGATGAAGATCCGGTTTAAAGATGGTGGCGGCAAAACCCAACTGGTACATTCATTAAATGGAAGTTCGCTGGCGTTGCCACGTATACTGGCCTGCCTGCTTGAAAACAACCAGGATGAAAATGGTATAACATTGCCCATCCCATTACAGGGATACTTTGGCAGTGAAATGATCTGAAGTTATTCAATGTTTTGATTTTTTGATGTGAACGATTAGTTTTAGCGTTCAAACATCGAATCATGAAGAAAGCCAGCATTATTTTTTTACTTGCGACTATAGTATTTGCCTGTAGCCGAAAAACACTGAGCACATCAGACATTGCACCGGCAGTAAGCAACACAGAAGTAACAACAAATAATAACACAGATCTTGCCATGGTAGAAAGTGGCAAAACCATATATACAACCAAGTGCTCAAAGTGCCACACCACTAAAGAGGTAACGGCTTACACTGCTTCCCGTTGGGAGGGTATATTAATAAATATGATACCTAAGGCAAAATTGGATGAAACCGAAGCACAACAAGTAACTGCGTATGTAATGGAACAAACAAAAAAATAATTTGCCTTAACATACTCTAAAGATAATTCAGTGTTAAACCAGGACAGCTTTGCTCTGGTTTTTGTTTTTGCGCGCATATTAGCAGGAACAAAAACAATTGCTGATGAAAAAATTTACACTGTTATTTTTAGCCTGCCTGTTCATATTCTCTTTTTCCAATGCACAGATCAACAAAGGTTCTGTTTTGCTCGGTGGTGGTATCAGTCTGGCCACAAATACCTACAAGAGCTCGTCAAATGAAAGCAAAACCAAAAGTATTTGGATCCTTCCTTCCATAGGTTTGGCCATAAAAGAAAATACCATTTTGGGTTTCAGGGGACAGTATGGTCATTCAAAAACAAATTCATCTCCCAGTGAAAGTTTGCAAAAGGATGATTCATATGGTTTTGGTGTTTTCCTGCGGAAGTATATGGTGCTCGGAAAAAACTTTTACCTGTTTGGAGAAGGTGGGGCCGGGTATAATAACAGGGAATACCATCAAAGCGCAGCACCTGATTCAAGACAGGTTGTTAAAACGAACAGTTATTCGATTAATCTTTACCCGGGTATTGCTTATGCTGTCAGTAAAAAAATTCACCTGGAGGCAAGCATCAACAACCTCGTAAACCTGGCTTATTCCAGTGATACTTATGAAAACGTAACTGGCAGTTCTGCAAGCACATCCACCAGCAAGGGATTTTCTTTTACAACAAATGTTAGTAATTCGGTTCCCTTAACATTGGGCTTCAGGTTTGTAATTGGAAAATAATTAAACGGATTACCGGTACTGTTTCACCCGTTTATTCATTACGAAAAACCAGGCAGGTGGAATAGTTGCCAGTAACATCATACCGGGATAACCGGTTGGCATTTGCGGGGAGTTACAATGATGCCTGAGCACCTGGTACTTGCGGCTGGCAAGGTAATGATGATCGCTATGCCTGCTTAATTCAAATAACATCACCCTGCCAATAACATGGTTACTGTTCCAGCTGTGTTGCGGCAGGGTTCTTTCAAATTTAGCATCATCTATTTTTTTTCGTTCAAGACCATAGTGTTCTATATAGTTTACGGTTTCAAGTAACAGTATACCATTGAATGCGGCAATAAAAAAAAGAAGCACAGTCCATCCACCGAAAATAATAAATATTGCTGCTATCAATAAAATCTGTATCAGTTGAAACCGCACCATTTCATTATGCAATGAAAGAGCCGGATGACCTTTTTTCCTGGCATCGGCATTAGCTATTCTCCATGCATCTGTATAACTAAAAACGATGGTGCGGAAAAAGAACAGGTATAACGTTTCGCCATAACGGGAGCTGCTGGGATCTGACGGGGTAGCAACTCTTTTGTGATGCCCTTTGTTGTGCTCAATATAAAAATGCATATACAATGAGGATAATAACAAAAGTTTCGCCAGTGTTTGTTCAAACTTTTTTACGCGGTGACCCAGTTCATGACCAACATTGATACCAAATGTTCCGCACAATAAGCCCATCACCATTACTTTTCCTGTAAGGTCAAGCAAGGTATATTCATTAACACTGGCAGAATACAGAAAAAGAAACAGCGCTAAATATTGAAGTGGAACAATGGCATACAATAAATAGTCATATACCCTATCCTTTTTTGCCAGCTCTTCCTCAGCTTCGGAAAGGTTTGATTCATCCGGCTTAATAAACAATTCCACCAAAGGAATTATGATCCATGCATAGATCATAGGTAACCAAACCACCCAGCCGGTGGAAACAAAAGCAAGCAAAGCCCCGGCATAGATCAAAAAAGGAGAAGTATATTTAAAAGCCCTGATGCGCATGTACCAAATTTAAAAATATTGATGATCTTTTTTACGTTATTGATCCAGGTTAAACTTCTAATCCTTTTATAGGTCACAAACAAAATGCAGCCAATTCAATGATTTCAAATCAACTTAAAAACCAGCACCTGATGTGGCGGGCAGGCTTTGGACCGGCCGCTGATCAACTGGAGCAATTTCAAAACCTTTTACCTAACCAATTATTTAAAGCCTTACTAACAGCTTCTTCTAAAAAACCTGTTTATATAGATGTGGCTGATGATTACCTGAAAGGCTTGTTTATGGGTGCCGGCGAGATTGGCAGGCAGCAAAAAAAGAAAGCACCGGGTGATGACGAACGCAGAAAAATCCGTCAAAAAAACCGCGATGATATTAAAAGCCTGAACCTTTCCTGGTTACAGGAGATGGTTGACAGCAAGGCCCAACTGAGAGAGAAGATGGCTTTTTTCTGGCATGGACATTTTGCCTCCCGCAACATCAATATATTTTTCCAGCAACAATTACTGGATATTATTCGCCGCAATGCTTTAGGCAGTTTCAAAGATCTGCTGCACGAGGTGTCTAAATCAGCAGCTATACTCAACTTTTTAAATGCACAGCAAAACCGTAAAGATCACCCCAATGAAAACTTTGCAAGAGAAGTTATGGAGCTTTTTACTTTGGGACGTGGAAATTATACAGAGCAGGATGTAAAGGAAGCAGCAAGGGCTTTTACCGGTTGGGGTGCTAATGTAAGAGGTGATTTTGTGTTCAGGAAATTTCAACATGATGCCGGACGAAAAACTGTTTTAGGCATTTCAGGCAATTTTGACGGGGAGGAAGTTCTTGACATTTTATTGGCACAAAAACAAACGGCACAATTTATTACTGAAAAGATCTACCGGTTTTTTGTAAATGACAACTTAGACAAACAGAAAACAGAATGGCTGTCAGAACGTTTTTTTAATTCGGATTACAACATCAGCCAATTATTGGAAGACATATTTACCAGTGAATGGTTTTATGAAGAAAAGAATATCGGCTGTAAAATCAAATCCCCGGTTGAACTGATTGCGGGTATACAACGTATGCTGCCGATGGAGCTTGAAAATGAAGAAACTTTTTTACTGGTACAACGGCTGCTCGGTCAATTATTATTTTATCCTCCCAATGTAGCGGGATGGCCCGGAGGTAAAGCATGGATCGATAGTTCTTCGCTAATGATGCGTATGCGAATGCCCTTATTGATCAATGACCAGGATGAGTTTAATATTCGCCCCAAAACAGATGACGACCAGATGATGGGAAAAGATGATGAGGAACCGGTGAAAAAGGCAAACATGAAATATGGTAAAGCCTCGAAACCCATTCGTGCAACCATTGAATGGGAAACCTACACTAAAAATTTCGAGTCGATACCAAGGGAACAATTAATAAACTCTATTTCAGGTGCACTGTTGCAACTTCAGCCGATGTTTTCATCCAATATAATCAAAACATTTGCAGACAATAACAGCAGGGAAGGTTTTATAAAATCAGCAACATTACAATTAATGAGCACACCTGAATACCAAATGTGTTAATTGACATAACCAGGCTATTAAAAAATTATTATGATCATCAAACGCCGCGCATTTTTACAAACAGGATCACTGGCCACAGCCTCTTTTTTTGTACCAAAGTTTTTAAAAGCT
>DASTMJ010000009.1:0-1947 GCA_035714205.1 Flavisolibacter sp.
TTTGCGTTTTAGTTGGTAAGGGACAAGTATTATACCACAGGAAAACGAATACTTAGGCAAAAAATTGAATTTTAGTGAATGTTTTCTCCTTTATAGCACAACGAATAGCTTTTAATCAACAGAAATCTTTCTCAAGATTTATCATTCGTTTGTCTATTACTGCTACAGTTATTAGTGTGGCAGTAATGATTGTTACGCTTTCTTTTGTTAATGGTTTCCAGGAAACAGTAAGTCAAAAGGTTTTTAGTTTTTGGGGGCATGTACGTGTGGGTTACAGGCAACCCATGAAAGCAACGATTGCGGAAGAAGAACCCATACAAACAAATGATTCGCTTGTGAGGTCCATCCAGAGAATGTCGCAGGTGCAGTCTATTCATTCCTTTGCAACCAAATACGCCATCCTGAAGACGGAAGATGAAATGGAAGGTGTATTATTGAAGGGACTTGATACTTCCTATAATTTTCAACACCTGCAACAGTTTTTGCAACCCGGTGGCCGATGGATACAATTCAATGACAGCTCCTACTCAAGAGAGATCGTGGTATCAACTTATACCGCCAACCAATTGCACCTGAAAGTGGGCGATCGAATCCTGATCTATTTTGTTCGCCCGGACGGAAGCCTGAGACCTGACAAACTTACCATTGTTGGTATATACAAAACCAGTATAGAAGAGTACGATAAAACATTTGCTATTGGTGATATTAAGCTGATAAGGCGGTTGAATGGTTGGGAAGCTGATGAAATAGGCGGTTACGAGATCTTTTTGAAAGATTATAACCAAATGAACCTGGTGAGCAATGCCATTTATAACAGCAATGAAATACCACAATTGTGGGAAACAAAGACCATACAGGAAATTTATCCCAATATTTTTGACTGGCTTCATGTAATAGACACAAACAGCGTAGTACTCATTTCCATAATGATCATCATTGCTGTGATCAATCTCATAACTTGTCTTATTATTTTAGTATTGGAACGATTACGGATGATCGGCATCTTAAAAGCATTAGGTGCTACCAACTGGATGGTGCAAAAAATCTTTTTGCATCACTCGGTTATTATTACTCTTATAGGAATTATTGGAGGAACCCTGTTTGCGCTGACCATTTTGTGGTTGCAACAATCAACCGGCTTTGTACGGCTGCCAGAAGATGCCTATTATATGGACAGAGCTTCTGTAAAGATCATCTGGTGGCAGGTTGCAGCGGTTGCTTCAGGAACGCTTCTTATTTCGTTATTGGTGCTTTTTATACCGTCATTTATTGTACGTAGAGTGCAGCCCATAAAAGCCATCAGGTTTAATTAGACTTTCAAATTGGGTTAAGTAATACTATTCTAAAATATGGGATAGTATAATGCCGGTAGCAACAGCCGCATTTAAAGACTCCGCTCCACCCTTTCGTGGGATGGTTATTGTTTTTGTTGCCAGATCAATCCATTGCTGCCGCAGTCCTTTCGATTCATTGCCAACAAGCAAAACTCCTGTTGTTGTTTTTTGCATTTCGTATAGTGATGTTCCGTTTAGTGTCGTAGCATATAAAGGCATGGTTTGGCTGGACAACCAGTTTTCATCTTCATCATAAAAAATGTTTACCCGGGCAATGCTTGCCATGGTAGACTGAACCACTTTTGAATTATAAACGTCAGCACAACCCTTACTGCATACAATGTTCTTTATTCCAAACCAATCAGCGGTCCGGATGATGGTCCCAAAATTTCCAGGGTCCTGCAGCGTATCCAGGTACAACGTAAATGAAGTTCCCCCGGGCTCAAGGTGTGGCAATTGCTTAAATACCGCCACTACTTTATTTGGTGTTTGAAGAGTTGAAATACGTTCCAGCTCTGTGTCTGAAATTTCTGTCGTGTTTATATTTTCAAAGGAAGAGCCATGTTCCAGCATCCAATCTTTAGTGGCATAAAGCGCTTGTACCTGTGATGGA
>DASTMJ010000010.1:0-9174 GCA_035714205.1 Flavisolibacter sp.
CAGCTCGTTAAATGCCAGCCCGGCTTTTTCTCTTTCACCTTGTCCCAACCAGCAGATACGTGCCGGCAAACCCTGGAAAGCAATTTTTTCTTTTGCCAGTTTTAACCAGCGTTGCAACGATGTGTTTCCGGGAAATAAATTAGCGATCACTTCGTCGGTTACAGCAATATCATTTTCATCACCGCTTAATGCAGCCCACCTGAATGGACCCTTGCCTTCACAAAACAAAGGACGGATATAGGCAGGAACAAAACCGGGAAAATCAAAGGCATTTTCCAGGCCTTTTTCTTTGGCTCTTGCACGAATGTTATTGCCATAATCAAATGTTACCGCACCCATTTGCTGAAGCTGCAGCATCAACGCTACATGAAGCTTCATGCTGTTATAGGCATATTCAATATATTGTCCGGGATTTTGTTCCCTTAATATTTTAGCCTGCTCATATGATATTTCATGGGGCCAGTAACCAATTAAGGGGTCATGGGCCGAGGTTTGATCGGTTAAGGTATCGGGCACGATCTTTCTTTCTGTTAAACGCTCCAGTAAGTGAACGGCATTACATAAAACCCCAATGCTTTTGGCAACTCCCTGTTTTTTGTAGTGCAAAGCCTTATCGATGGCATCATCAATGTCTGTAATTTTTTCGTCCAGGTATTTTGTTTCAAGTCGTTTATCTATACGCCATTCTTCCACTTCTGCAATCAGAGCAACTCCCTCGTTCATGGTAATGGCCAATGGTTGTGCGCCACCCATACCGCCAAGACCCGCAGTTACATTCAGGGTACCTTTTAAGCTTCCGCCAAAATGTTTATTGGCAGCAGCTGCATAGGTTTCATAAGTTCCCTGTACGATGCCCTGTGAACCAATATAGATCCAGCTTCCGGCAGTCATCTGTCCGTACATCATCAAACCTTTTTTTTCCAGCTCATCAAAATGTTGCCAGTTGGCCCAGTTGGGCACCAGTTGAGAATTGGAAAGCAAAACACGGGGAGCATTTGAATGTGTTTTTAAAATAGCAACCGGTTTACCACTTTGTATCAAAAGTGATTCATCATCTTCCAAAACTTTTAATGATGCAATGATGGTATCCAACGCTTCAAAATTCCGGGCAGCCTTTCCCCTGCCGCCATAAACAATCAGGTCTTCGGGCCGCTCCGCAACGTTGGGATCGAGGTTGTTCAACAACATGCGCAGAGCGGCTTCCTGCACCCATCCTTTACAATTTAACCGGGTACCCGTTGGGGTTTTATATTTAACAGGATCATATTTTTTAATTGTCGGAGAGAGCATAACAATCGTATTTGGCGCTAAAATAAATCATTTGCAATACCCGTGAATGTTGAACCAAAGCCATACTCATAAATGCCGAATGAAGCACAACCGTACAAGAGTGCGACGCAAGAAAAGCTTACCGGTAATTCAAAAGCCGGGTACAAAACATACATCAATCTTCACAAACCAGCAGGTTTTAGCAAAGGGTGGAAACCTTATTTTTGCCGCAAATAAACGATTGTAATGGACGTAAAGAATAACATTTTAGAGACGATTGGAAATACACCACTTGTTCGGTTAAATAAGATCACCAAAGAACTTCCCTGCGATGTATATGCAAAAGTGGAATACTTTAACCCGGGTAATTCTATAAAAGACAGGATGGCTTTAAAAATGGTTGAGGTTGCAGAAGCAGAAGGAAAATTAAAACCCGGCGGAACCATCATTGAGTGCACTTCCGGCAATACCGGGATGGGTTTGGCTATGGCTGCCGTTGTAAAAGGTTATAAATGCATTTTTACTACCACCGATAAACAATCACAATCAAAAGCTGATATATTAAGAGCATTGGGAGCTGAAGTGATCATTTGTCCAACCAATGTGGAACCGGAAGATCCAAGGAGTTATTATTCCGTTGCTGCACGTTTGGAAAAAGAAATTCCCAACGCATTTTTAATGAACCAGTACGATAACCTGGCCAACAGGCAGGCACATTATGAAAGCACAGGACCTGAAATATGGAAACAAACGGATGGTAAGATCACACACCTTGTTGTAACGGCCGGAACAGGCGGCACTGTTACAGGGACAGCACAATTCTTAAAAGAAATGAATCCAAATATCCAGATCTGGGCCATTGATGTTTACGGATCATTGCTTACAAAATATTTTCGTACAGGCGAGGTTGATATGAATGAGGTTCACCCTTACATTTCTGAGGGATTTGGTGAAGATTTTGTACCGCAGAATTATGATATGAGTGTGATCGATCATTTTGAGCAGGTGTCGGATAAGGATGGTGCGGTAATGACGCGGCGACTGGCAAAAGAAGAAGCTTTGTTCTGTGGGTATAGTGCCGGCAGTTGTATAACCGGGTTGATGCAGTTAAAAAACAAATTGAAAAAAGGTGACCTGGTGGTAGCCATCCTGCATGACCATGGCAGCCGTTATGTTGCAAAAGTGTATAACGATCAGTGGATGGCCGAGCGGGGATTTTTTGATGTGAAACTGTTTAAGGATGTTGTGAATGCAAGAGGCAAACAAAAGCTGATAACCGTGTTACCAACTCAATCGGTTGCAGAAGCAGTAGAACTGATGAAGAAATATGATATTGAACACATACCGGTCATAAACACCAGTGACGACATGATCGGTTCCATCAGTGAAAATGGATTGTTTCAGAAAGTATTCAGTAACCCCGAGATCAAAACTGCTACCATTGAATCGGTGATGGAAAAACCATTCCCTGTTGTTGCTTTTGATATGGCGGTTGAGAAACTGGGGACCCTGATCAATAAAGAAAATGGTGCCGTGCTGGCAAAAGATGAAAGCGGCAATTATCACATCGTAACCAAGTACGATGTTTTACAGGCACTTGCATAAGGATTTTTTGGCTTATGAAATGGCTAGGTGCATTTACTTAAACCGGAAACATGAACCATTATTACAGATTTGGTTCATATAAAAACGTAGTTTTCCCAAGGTTTTTATTGAACTATTGATAAAGCACTTCTTTTAAAAGTCTTACCTGGTAAGGCTTTTATTTTTTATAGCCGCCAGTGCTACCCTGCTACAGATTTTCGATGGGTATGGCTTATCGTAAAACCCCCCATCGCTTCTGCGCATTTTTCCAATCATATATACGATTCTTTACGATAAGCGCAGTAATTACCATAGGCCGAAAAAAGAGAAATAGTGCAATTGTTCTGCCTGCTTCCGCGGCTTAGCTTTGTATTCGAAGTTGATTGATATAAAAAAAACCAATATCCGGTAAAACCAAAACTAAATCCAAATCCAATCCGTTCCAGTATCCGAAAAACTAAAAACCGTCCAGTAAGAAATTATCCAGATTCCTTAGAAAAACCAACGGATAAAATCCAATATCGATCAACTTCTCCTTTTTAGGAAAAGTCCTGTGAAGAACCAACTTTCAAGATCCTTTCGAAAAAACCCGTTTTTAAATCCAATCCTATTTAGCCATCCAGTCCTCTGGAAACCGTTCCGACGAAGAAGACTGTTAACCTATCACCATTCATCAACACACTGATGATTGCTACTACATTCTCCTGCTTGGCCTTTTGGCAAAAGCAGGAGAACGGTGATAGAGAAAAAATCATCTTTCATTTCCCTTACGTTTAGTTATCGCACATTTAAGAGGTCCGTTCAAAGGTTTAGTTTTATTATTTTGCAGCCATGCCTTTGTATACCGATCAAACAGGTAGAACGATAACGCTGGATAAAATTCCAGAACGCATCCTGTCTGTTGTTCCTTCTCAAACCGAATTATTGTATGATCTTGGTTTAGATACAAAGGTCATCGGTATAACAAAATTTTGTGTTCATCCGGAACACTGGTTCCGGTCCAAACCGAGGGTGGGCGGTACAAAAACATTAAGCATTCAAAAGATCAGGGAACTGCAACCGCAACTGGTACTTGCCAATAAAGAAGAAAATGTAAAGGAACAAATTGACGACATCAGCCATGACATCCCGGTATGGGTTAGCGATATCAGTAACCTGCAGGACGCACTGGAAATGATCCTTTCTGTTGGAACCATTACAGGCACTGCAACTATTGCTGAACAACTTGCCCGTAAAATAGAGTTGGCATTTGCCAGGCTGCAAACAAATCCAACAAAACAAAAAGCAGCCTACCTGGTTTGGAAAGATCCGTTTATGACCGTTGGAAACGACACCTTTATCCATGACATGCTGATCCGCAGCGGGTTTGAAAATTGTTTTGGTGCCCTTGAACGATATCCTGTCATTACATTGGATGATTTAAAGAACAGTGAACCTGGGTTTTTATTTCTTTCTTCAGAACCCTACCCGTTCAAACAAAAACATATTACCGAATTGCAAAAAGAATTGCCCAACACCAAGATCATGTTGGTGGATGGCGAAATGTTTAGCTGGTATGGCAGCCGGTTGGTTAAGGCTTCCGCCTACTTCATGCAATTGCAGCAACAAATAAAAGCAGAGTATTAATTTTAAAGATGCAGGAACCAGACAAACCCTCACAGAAAAAACCTTTTTTCCCTGTCAACAAAAACCTCAGGTCGTACCTGAAAATTCACGGGCGGGAAACGGCACTTCCTGTTTCTTACAAAGACCTGCTGCACATCACCTACTCTATCCCATTAAAAGACAAATCAGGAAAGGATACACTCTGGGAAAAAGCTTTGTACGATATGAAGGAATGGCACTATATCAAAGAGGGCCTGGTAAAATTATATGCGCTTTTAAAAACAGAAGGAGATTATAGTTTCACCAAACACCTGGATGTTGCCCGGATTGATTATTGCACATTTGGAAATTCCAATCCATTCCGGATCAGGATCGTCAACCGCTATAACGATAACTATGACCACTACTATATAAAAAAAGAAGATGCATCAAGGGTATATGGGCTGGAACTGGAGCATTTGCTTTCACCCAACCGTATAACTTTTTTAACGGGCAGGGATACCCTGGTTGAAGAACATATTCCGGGCCTGCCAGGGGATCTTTTTATAAACGAATACCTGGAAAGAACAGAGACCAACAAGATCAGGCTTGCAAAGGAGTTTGTGAAGTTTAATGAACGCTGCTTTATCCGGCTGCTGGGCGATATGCGCAGTTACAATTTTGTTGTGAATGTAACGCCTGATATTGAAGATTATCAATACCGCATTCGTGCTATTGATTTTGACCAGCAATCCTATGAAGGCAGAAAAAATTTGTACCTGCCGCAGTTCTTTAAGGAAAATCTTGCCTATGTTGATCTTACCTTAAAACACCTCAACAAAGATTCTATTGAACAATACAGGGCCGAGGAACGAACGCTGATAGCATACCGTATGGCTGCTTCCCGCTACCGCATCAAAGACCTGCTTGACATTATGGCCAGGGATACGATTTCAACACCCGAGAAAAAAAACATGCTGGCCCATGAGCTGGCAGAGCATTTCCAGTCAAAACATTTTTTAAAATGCAAAACAATGGGCGAACTGGTAAAACAGGTATTACGTTTCACCCTTAAACCTCATCTTTCACGTATTCAAAGAAATCTTGGTAAGATCACTGATTAAGTTCAAAATGGTTTGTACTTCCATCTGCCTTATCTTAGCACCTCTTTTGAACCGATTGCTTGCTTTTGGGAAACTATTAAATAACAAACCCCGAAAGGATCACGAATGAAAAAATACACACCCGGAGTGCTTTTTGGAGAGCAATTGGAAGCACTTCTTAAAGATGCCAAAGAAAATGGTTTTGCATTACCCGCAGTTAACACCATTGGCACAAACAGCATCAATGCAACGCTTGAAACGGCAGCCAAAGTAAACTCACCTGTCATCATACAGTTTTCAAATGGAGGCGCACAATTTATTGCAGGCAAAGGTATGCCTAATGACCAGCTTCAAGGTAATATCTCAGGCGCTGTTTCCGGTGCCCTGCACATTCATAATGTAGCAAAATATTATGGCGTGCCGGTTGTACTTCACACAGATCATGCTTCTAAAAAATGGTTGCCCTGGGTAAGCGGGATGATCGATGCCGGTGAGCAGTTTTTCAAAGAGAAAAAACAACCTCTTTTCAGTTCTCATATGCTCGATCTTTCTGAAGAACCCATTGAGGAAAACATTGAAACTTCGGTTCAGTTCTTCAAAAGAATGGCACCACTTGGAATGGGAATTGAAATTGAACTGGGTGTTACTGGTGGCGAAGAAGATGGTGTTGATAACAGCGGTGTGGAAAATGACCGCTTGTATACGCAACCAAAAGAAGTTGCTTACGCATGGGAAGAATTAAGAAAAGTAGGTAGCCTGTTTACAGTTGCTGCAGCTTTTGGAAATGTTCATGGCGTATATAAGCCGGGTAATGTTGAATTGCGTCCCGATATTTTACGCAACAGCCAGGAATACATTGAACAACATTACAGCACCGAAAAGAAACCTGTATATTTTGTATTTCACGGGGGAAGCGGCTCTCCTCAAAACCAGATCCGGGAAGCCATAAGTTATGGCGCTATTAAAATGAATATTGATACCGATCTGCAATGGGCATTCTGGGAAGGCATTCTCGGTTTCTATAAAAAGAACGAAGGTTTTTTACAGGGCCAGTTAGGTAATCCTGAAGGTGAAGATAAACCCAACAAAAAATATTACGATCCCAGGGTTTGGTTAAGAAAGGGAGAAGAAACCTTTGCCAAACGTTTGGAAATTGCATTTGAAGACCTGAACTGTATCAACAGGAACGCTTAAAATCTGTTCAACCCGTTAAATGAAGATCCTGCGTTTGCAGGATTTTTTTTGGTGTGTATCCTGAACATGCTTCGTTTTTTGCTTTCACCCAACCTCCTATCTTTGCCGCTTTAATTTTGCTTGTACCATTAAACCCTAACGATTATGCCTGCAAAGATCACTGAATTATTGGGCGACAAAGCCGAGTACTTTTTAAATCACACCTGTAAAACCATCGAAAAATCCACGCTTCATTTACCATCCCCCTCCCATGTAGATGATATCTGGATCAACAGCAACCGGAGCAACCAGGTATTGCGCAGTTTGCAAACCTTGTTAAATCATGGCCGTTTGGCAGGTACCGGCTACTGCAGTATTTTTCCTGTTGACCAGGGAATTGAACATAGTGCCGGTGCATCTTTTGCACCCAATCCTGTTTATTTTGACCCGGAAAACATTATTAAGCTGGCTATTGAAGGTGGCTGTAATGCAGTGGCTTCAACCTACGGTGTACTGGGTATCATGAGCCGCAAATATGCACACAAGATCCCTTTTGTAGTTAAGATCAATCATAACGAATTTTTGAGCATGCCTAACCGTTATGATCAAACCTTATTTGGAACCATAAAAAGTGCATGGGATATGGGTGCTGTGGCAGTTGGCGCCACTATATATTGGGGAAGCGCAGAAAGTGCCCGCCAGTTGAAGGAGGTTGCAGAAGCTTTTCAATATGCGCATGAGCTGGGAATGACAACCATACTTTGGTGTTACCTGCGGAACAATGCCTTTAAGGTTGATGGTGTTGATTATCACACTGCTGCTGATTTAACAGGACAGGACAATCATTTGGGTGTTACGCTTCAGGCAGATATCATTAAACAAAAATTGCCCACGAATAACGGGGGTTACAATGCAACAAAACATGGAAAAACACATATGCTTGTTTATGAAAAATTAACTTCCGATCACCCCATTGATCTCACCCGTTACCAGGTATTAAATTGTTTCAATGGCCGGGTGGGCCTGATTAACAGTGGTGGCGAAAGCAAAGGTGAAAGTGACCTGGTTGATGCTGTTACTACGGCGGTTATTAATAAACGTGCCGGTGGAATGGGACTGATCCTGGGAAGGAAAGCCTTTCAAAGACCATTTGCAGAAGGCGTACAGATGCTGAATGCTATCCAGGATGTTTATCTTGATGAATCGATAACGATTGCCTAGCCCTTTAAAAAAGCCTCGGTAAAACGAGGCTTTTCTTTTAAAAAATCTAAGCATTTTTCCATTCCTGGTAAATGGAAAACTTGTAGGAATGTAGACCGTCATTTAGGTTACAATCCCCATTATGAATTTTAGGGCTATTAATTTATAGAAACAGTATATCTGCGTTTGGCAGTCATTTTTATAACCAGCAAAATCGGCTAAATCAATGCGGAGGCAGCATTGCACTAATGAAAACCAAATGGTTTATAAGGATCGATCCATGATTTTGTTAACCGGCGATTTAGTTTCCTAAGTCTTATACGTCGTAAAAAGAGGTGGAAAAGGTATGGGCTGGTAAAAAGGTAATTAACTGGATTTCTTCTGAGGCAACCTGGTGTTCTGCTTTGGTATTAAAGCATAGGCAGGCTTAGGTCTTTTTGCTCCAAGTAAAAGCGACAATAGTTTTTTAAACATTTCAGGGTTTTTAATGATTTTTAATAACGGTTTTTCATCCAGGAAAAAGCGAAATGCTTTCTGTAATATTACGAATGTTTGACGGACAAATCTGTTAGATATTTTTGAAAAAACAAGTTTTAACAAGTTGGTTCTTTCATTTTTCCAACAATTTGATCCCGGTCATTTCAAGCGGTACCCGGGTAATCTTACGATACAATTAATGCATCAACTCATAACGCAGGGTGCGAATATCTTCAGGGTCAACAAAGGGGTTCGAATAACTCTCATGGGATTCAGCAAATAATGGATGCTTAAATTGCATAATAGACCCTGATAGGTTCCTGAGGGATGCATGAAATTCGACAGCACCGGTTTTTTGAGCCAGTTCTTTAATATTCTCTTTTCGAACTCCACTACCGGGCATAATGATAATACGTTCATTCGCTGCTTTTATAAGAGCGGCAATTACATCCAAACCTTCTATAGCTTTTGGATGCTGCCCGGATGTTAAAATACGGGTACATCCAATTTCTATTAATTGTTCCAAAGCCTGGAACGGTTCCCTGCAGCGATCAAATGCCCTGTGAAATGTAACTTCCATTGGATAAGCGATATCAATAAATTTTGATGTCGTTTTTACATCTATAGCACCGCTGCAGTTTAAAAACCCAATTACCACACCATCACAGCCTAATTGTCTGCATAATTTCACATCATCAAACATCAAATCCATTTCCTCATTCGTATAAAAAAAGTCCCCGCTTCGTGCACGTATTATGGGGAACAGTTCTACATTAAAAGCTTC
>DASTMJ010000011.1:0-2166 GCA_035714205.1 Flavisolibacter sp.
TAAGCATAAAATGGAATCACCACTTTATAGCTTGTATTTTTTACCAATCCTGTATTATCGGCCCGTGTTATCATTTCCGTTTTTATAGATCAACAGGTGAATCTCTCCGTCAGATATCTCCTTAATCCTGTAGTCAAATCCCCTCTCCTTTAATTCCGGTAACAAAAAAACGGGAATTCGTTTATGGTAAACAAATAAAGCTGTTGCGTCAGGCAAATCGTCCATGGCCTCTAAGATAGAATGCATAGGCCGGGGCATCTCTAAATGCCGCACGTCTATTGTTTTGATATGGGAACCAAACTGCCCAATCAATTGCTCCCAGTCATTTTGTTGATTGACTTGTTTTTCAATTAAAGGAGCATTCTCTTTTACATTTTTATAAAAATAAGTTTCATAATGGTCGTTACTGATCATATCTACATAGGTTATAAAACCTTTTTTCTCCAGCATCAATATCAAAGGTGTTGGTTCAAATGTATTGATGATCTTTAACGCTTTTCCCGGCCCAACAGTTTTTAGTTTATCAAGAATTTGTTGTAATGGGTCTTGCCCGGAGGCTATTAAATTTCTTACATCAAAATTAATCACCTGTTGTTTCGAAAGACCGATAATAAAATCCGGAACTGTTTTTTTCTCTTCTTTCTCCGCAACCGTTCTCAGGTCTATTTCAAATCCCAACGGTTCCAGTTTTTTATAAAAATCATTCAGGGTGCAACCACCCAGCTTCGATGCCATGGAAAGTGTTGTTCGTCCTGCCATGAGTTTACGAAGCAGTGGATTCCGCAGTTTTTCAAATTTTGAGCTGATACTAATGATTGCATCCAAAGCCTTTGAATTTTGCTTTAAAATTGACGCAATCTTTGTATTTGCATTTATAACCATTTTATTCAAAATAATTGTTGTAGATCAACACTTGCTTTTCTATTTTACCAAATACATTTGAAGCGGTGCCTGCATCATTTGCTTTTTTTAGCTCTTTTACATCTTTTATTAATGGTTCAAGCCATAGATGCAACGCATCATGATCAGCACCTTTCATGCGACATTCCTTGATCATTTTATCAAGCCCGCTTTGCAATTCATTTGCAACTGAAACATAATTTTCTATTGAAACTGCCTCGTTTTTTTTAAAGGCACTAATTATTTGTTGCATCGATGCAACATTTTGATTAGTACTTTCATCGCTATTCCATTTTGCACCATCATTTAATGTAAGTCTTTCTTCATGCGCTTGCTCATGGGAAGCTTCTTTTACTACAGTTTCTTCTTTTTTAGTTTCATTATTACATGCATGTATCAATCCAATACATACTATTAAACCCAGTAGTTGCTTCATATTGGAATCTTTACTTTTTATCACCACGTAATACTTTATAAAAAATGTAGAAACGGTCCTGTTTAATAAAGCAAGCAATCCAACTTAATTAAAAAGGACCTGTTTCATTTTTATTTAACCCTTTTTCATTTTCCCAACTCTTTTTCCAGTTTCAGCGACTTAGGGAACAAAATGTTATTTTCCAGATGGATGTGCGTGAACAGGTCGCTTTCAAATTCTTCAAGCATCTTATATAATAAATTATAGCTGGCACATGCATCCTGTGGTATGGCGTAATTATTACTGAGCTGCCTTATCTTTTCGAGATTCTTACCGACGGCCTCGTGTTCGTGTTCCATAATATTGATTGGATTTTGTACGGTACCAAAGCCCGCCAGCAAGGGAACATTTGTAGTTTTTGATGCAACCAACTGTTTGATAAAAGGAAATAAAACAGTTTCTTCTTTCAGCATATGATCGGTCAATTCTTCATTGATCTCTTCAATAAGGTTGCTGACAGGAATAAGTTCAGGATGATGACTTCCATGAACCCTAGCCACCTTTGCTCCATAGGCTCTTAGTTCAGGCAATGTCTTTTTTACATAACTGTGATGGGTATTTACAATGTAATCGGACAAGAAATCAAGACTCCACTCATTATATGGTAAGGGGCGAATTACAGGGTCTTTGTCAGCCTTCTGCAATTCCTCCTCTACTCTGGTAGCATCGATCCCTTTTTCAGCACAGGCTTCTCTCACTGTTTTTTTACCACCGCAGCAAAAATCAAGACCGTATTTTTTAAAGATCTCAGCCTTACGAAGATCTTTGGTAGCTATTTCGCCAAGGGTTTC
>DASTMJ010000012.1:0-5827 GCA_035714205.1 Flavisolibacter sp.
AAATCAGTTAGTCAGCATGATACTGCTACCCTTGCATCAATGATCTTACAATCGGTATACCCGCAGCAATTCACTAGTATTACCAATCCATTTTTTCAATCATCCATAAAACGAAGACTTCGTATGCTTACCAAAATTCAAAACCACCGTATTAGTTATGCAAGCAGGCTTCTTACTTTACCACTCATTGCCTTTATAGTTTTAGCGTTTAGCTTCAAAACCAGCAACCCGGCGAACTCTTTTATTCCGCTGGATAAAGAAATTACAGTTGTTATTGATGCCGGCCACGGTAAAGAAGCTGGTAAGTTAAGCGGAGCACAGGCTGATGGTGTATTTGAGGACAACATAGTTTTGTCGCTGGCAAAAAAAATAAAAGAGCTTAATAAAAACAGCAAGATCAATTTTGTTTTAACCAGGACTTCGCAGGAGATAATTGATCTGAAAAAACGGGTAACCATAGCAGAAGAAAACAAAGCTGACCTTTTTATTTCCCTCCATGTAGCAGCCGCTGATAATAATAACAAAGGCAGTGGCATGGAAGTATTTGTTTCCAATAAAGGCACCAGCTTTCAACAACACAGCGAAACATTGGCTTCTGTACTTAAAGAAGAGCTGAGTTCGGTTTATGCCACCAACCCGAACATAATTAAGCGAGGCGTGGGTATCTGGGTTCTTGATAAAAATATTTGTCCATCAGTTTTAATTGAATGTGGTTACATCACAACAAAAAAAGACCGCGAATTCATTACAAATGAAGCAAACCAGGAATTAGTTGCAAAAAAAATAATAAACGCTATTGAACGATATGCCACCGCTATTGAGCAAAACAAAATCATGAATACTACGGTTGATACCTTACCAAAAAATAAGGAAATTCATGCTGTTGATGTAAATAAGAAATCAGCCCGGATAACAATAACTTATAAAGACGGGACAAAAGAGACTTTGACTGTCGATGAAGCCAAAAAACGCAAACTCATCCGGGAGGATGCGCAGGCTATAAATAACAATGCAGTCAAAAAGAAGGATCCAAATTCCAGGTCAATGCAGATAAACGGAGCGGACAAACCGCTATATTATGTAGATGGGAAAAAATTTACAGGAGACCTAAATAAATTAGATCCCGGGAAAATTCATTCTGTAAATGTCTTAAAAGGCGAAAGCGCTGTTCTAAAATATGGTGATGATGGTAAAAATGGTGTTGTAGAAATTAATTCCAAGCCAGAAAACCGGGATAATATTTATGACACTATACCGCAGCCTGTTGTTAAAAAAACAGAAACTTCAGCCGAAAGCAAAGAATAGATAATTTTTGAAAATCATATCCCTATCCAGATGAAATGTTTTATTCGGATTTTTCAAAACCTTAAAAACAAAACAATTGAAACCAGCTGGAATGATTATATAAAATAGCTGATCCTGTTTCCCAGCAGGTTGATCTCTAACTCTTTTTTATCAGACGCTTCTACTCTTCCAATCACCTGCGCATCAATACCAAAATCATTTGCAATGCTGATCACCTGATCAGCATTTTTTTCGTTCGTATAAATTTCCAGGCGGCAGCCCATGTTAAATACCTGGTACATTTCTTTTTCATCGGAGCCACTGGCCTGTTGAATGATATTGAATATTTCAGGTGGTGTAAATAAATGATCTTTTATAACTTTTACATTTTCCGGAACATATTTCATGCACTTTGTTTGTCCGCCACCACTGCAATGAACGAGTCCCTCAACGCTATCAAAATGTTGTTCCAGGAGTTGTTTTACTACGGGTGCAAATGTCCTGGTAGGTGAAAGAATCAGTTTCCCGATATCGGTCCGGAACGTTTCATTTTTAAAACGGATATCAATTGCATCCGTCATCCTGTGTTTGCCGATATAAACGACTTCTTCGCTCAATGAGGGTTCAAAGGTTTCCGGGTAATTTTCAGCATAATATTTATGTAACACATCATGCCGGGCACTGGTCAGACCATTGCTTCCTATCCCACTATTATAATCTGTCTCATACGTTGATTTGCCAAAACTGGCTAAGCCAACTATAATATTCCCGGGTTTTATTTTTTCATTTGTTACGATCCTCTCTTTTGGCCACCGGGCTGACATCGTTCCATTTACAGCAATGGTACGCACTACATCTCCAACATCAGCGGTTTCTCCTCCCATAAACGCAATGTCCACATCAAAATCCTGCATCGTATCAAAAAACTCCTGTGTTCCTTCTATCAAGGCCTGTAACACTTCTCCGGGTATCAGGTTTTTATTCCGGTCTATCGACGAGGAAAACAACACCTTATCATAAATACCCACACAAAGCAGGTCATCCAGGTTCATAACTATGGCATCTTGTGCAATTCCCTTCCACACAGAAATATCACCGGTTTCCTTCCAGTATAAGTAAGCCAATATACTTTTGGTTCCTGCACCATCGGCATGCATTACGTTGATCCAGTTTTCATCTCCCCCTAAAATATCTTTATAAATTTTACAAAAAGCATGAGGGAACAAACCTTTATCAATATTTTTTGTTGCCGCATGAACTTCTTCTTTTTGAGCTGACACGCCTCTTTTGGAATACAATGACATGGTGACAAAGATAGAAGAAGTTGGTAGTTTCTTTTTTCTTGTTCCTGCCGATTTTTTCAGCCTCGTCAATGGGATTTCAATCGTCGGAATTTTAAAGATGCAATCGCAATAGTCGGAGAACCCAAAAATCATATACTCCAAACTGTCATTATCTTCGCGGCCATGCAGGTTCACAGGTTGATTGAGAATTTACCGTTATTTAAAAAGGCGGTTATCACTATTGGTACTTTTGACGGTGTACATGAAGGACATAAAAAGATCATAAACGCATTGATTGGTGAAGCAAAACGTGTTGATGGTGAATCTGTCATCATTACGTTTGATCCTCATCCGCGAAAGATCGTAAATCCCGATCAGCCATTACAGTTGATCAACACACTGGATGAAAAGATCGAATTGCTTTCCCGTGCCGGGATCGATCACCTGGTTGTTATTCCCTTCACCAAACAGTTTGCTGAACAATCTGCGGAAGAGTATATCAGGAATTTCCTGATCGGTAATTTTCATCCGCATACGATTATTATAGGATACGATCATCATTTTGGTAAAGGCCGCTCGGGAAATTATAAATTACTTGAAGAAAAGGCAGCTGTTTTTAATTACCACCTGGTAGAAATACCCAAACATATACTGGATGAAATTGGTGTAAGTTCTACTAAAATTCGTAATGCCTTACTTCAAAGTAATATTGAAATTGCTAACAAACTTTTAGGTTATCATTTCTTTTTCGAAGGGCGGGTTATTGAAGGAGACAAACTAGGAAGAAAATTAGGATTTCCCACTGCTAATCTTAAGTATACAGATCCGGATAAAATACATCTTGGGCATGGCGTGTATTCAGCATACATACTAATAGATGATGAAATAAAGAAAGGAATGCTAAGTATTGGAAAGAGGCCAACCCTCCTTCGTTCAGATGAGCGTGTTGAAGTAAATATTTTTGATTGGGAAAAAGAAATTTATGGCAAGGTCATAAAAATAGCAGTGACACAATTTTTACGGTCACAGGAAAAATATCAGAACCTTGATGAACTGGTTCAACAATTACAAAAAGATAAAGAAAACAGTATTGCGGCCCTTTCATCAGGCAGCAATCATCTTCACAACCATTTCTTTTAAAAGGTCAGCATCCTCGGTGCCGGCATCGTTAATACCAATATTGCGCAGGTTATATTCATACAAAAGCAATAATACTTTTTCAATATCGTGCTGGCTGAATTTTATTGCAGTTTGTATATAATCCTTTACAAAAAATGCATGCACACCAATTGCTGTTGCTACCGCTCTTTCATCCCGTGCCGGAACACTATATATCATTAATACCTTACTGAAAAAATTATAAAGCGATGGAAAAATGAGTTGAAGGGGTGCTGCTTTTGGATTGGCAGCAAAATATTGTATAATGCGCATAGCTTTATAAATATCCTTGGTGGCAATGGCCTGCTGTAATTCGAAAACATTAAACTCTTTACTGATTCCTACAAAAGATTCGATGTCATCTTCGGTAATGTTTTTCCGGCCCTGGAGGTTTAAGGTCAGCTTGTCTACTTCATTGTTTAATCGGCTTAGGTCATTGCCAATATGATCAAGCAATAAAAAAAGTGCTTTGTTGGAAATTGAGTAACCTTTTGATTTTACTAATTCTGTTGTCCATTCCGGCAACTCATTATCATATAATTTTTTTGATGTGAAAAGAACAGCTTTATCCTTAATGAGTTTAGCCAGTTTGGTACGACCATCCAGCTTTTTATTTTTATATGCAATGAATAATATAGTTGAAGTAAGGGGTTTTTCTATATATGATTCCAGTTTGTCAATATCTTTCATGCTTTGCGCTTCCTTAAGAATCACAACCTGTTTTTCTGAAAACATAGGGTAACGACGGCAGGAATTTAAAAGATCAGTCCAGGAAGTGTCCCTTCCATAAAAAACAGTGAGGTTAAATCCTGATTCAGCATCTGTTAAAATTTTGTTTTCGGCATATTGTATAACCTGGTCAATATAATATTCCTCATCTCCTTCAAGCCAATAAACCGGCTTAAAATTTTGTTTCTTTAAATCATTTAGTATCTTTTCTGCGCTCATAACTACTGAAGTGTTTGTTTTCTGGCACGGTTTTCGAACAGGTGCGTCAAAATCCAAAAATAAGTTTTCGACCTAACCAATAAAAATCAAAATATCGTTTAACTAAAACCCCTCTACGATGGCAAATACAAATTATCCCTCAGCGGAGAATTCACAGAACACAAACCGTCCTGAAAGAACGAATAACACCACTAAAAATATCTTAATCGGTATTTTGGCGGCCGGTCTTTTAGGTACATGGGCTTATTTTCTTTACGACAAAAATGATTCTACAAAACAAATCCAGGTAAAAACTGCAGAAGCAAATACCGCGTTAACGGCTAAAGATTCTGTTCAGGTATTATATAACGATGCGCTTGCCCGTTTGGATTCAATTACCGGAAGTAATAATAATCTTAGTGGTCAACTGAGCGATCGCCAGTCTGACATTACGAAGCTTAAGAATGAGATCAACAAGATCATGAGAGATAAAAATGCTACTGCTGCTGATTACAGGAGAGCAAAATCAATGATCTCTGAATTGAATGGTAAAATTGCAAATCTTGAAATGGAAGTTGCAAGGTTAACAGGTGAAAACCAGCAATTGGCTGCAAACAACACGCAGTTAACAGCTGAAAGAGATGTTTTGCAAACAAACCTGCAAACTACTACAGCAGAAAAAGAAGAGCTGGCATCGACTGTTGATGTAGCATCTACTTTCACGGCTTCTAACATCCAGATCACTCCTATCAAGGAAAGAAAGAACGGTAAAGAAAAAGTTACAACAACTGCAAAGCGTGTAGACAAATTAGTTGTTTCTTTTGATGTTGAAAACCGCGTTGCACGTTCTGGTCCGGCTGACATGTATGTTATTGTAACGGGTCCAGATGGTAAAGTGATCAATGATCCAAACCTGGGTTCAAGCACACTAACAACCCGCACCGATGGCGACAAACCATACACGTTCAAAACAACAGTTGAATACGAGCAGGGAACCCGCAAAACAGTTTCAGTTCCTTTGCGCCAAAATAATTTCCAAACCGGTGATTACAGAATCGAGGTATATCAAAACGGTTTCAAAATAGCTGAGGGTGTAAGAACCCTGAAAAAAGGTGGTTTATTCGGTTAATTCTCATTTCCAACTCCTACAAAACCCGTTCTGTACTACAGGACGG
>DASTMJ010000013.1:0-12135 GCA_035714205.1 Flavisolibacter sp.
AAAAGATAAATCGTTTTTCGGGTTACTGGTTTATGGTTAAAATTATTACTTATGGCAGCAAAAACAAATCCAAACTCTAAATTTCCGTGCCATCACTGTTTTCATTATTCCTCATATTTGCACAATGGAGGCTACTAAAACAAGTTATCCCAAAGAAAAGATTAAAATCTTATTGTTAGAAAATGTGAGCGATGTTGCGGTAAAAAATTTTTTACGCCAGGGTTATTCACAAGTTGAAAAGCTAACCAAAGCTTTGCCTGAGGCGGAATTAAAGGAAGCCATTAAAAATGTTCACATTCTGGGTATCAGGTCCAAAACACAAATTACCCCGGCGGTTTTAAAGTCTGCCGAAAAGCTGCAGGCTATTGGATGTTTTTGTATTGGCGTGAACCAGGTATCATTGGAAACTGCCACAAAAAACGGTGTTGCCGTTTTTAATGCACCATATTCTAATACCCGTTCTGTTGCAGAACTGGTAATTGGCGCATCAATTATGCTGATTCGACGTATTCCTGACAAAAACAATGCAGCTCATAAAGGCATTTGGATGAAGGAAGCCAGCGGCAGTTACGAACTAAGAGGAAAAACCCTTGGTATTATTGGATATGGCAACATAGGCTCGCAGGTGAGTGTATTGGCAGAAGCCCTTGGCATGAAAGTGATCTTTTATGACATAGAGACCAAACTACCGTTGGGTAATGCATCTGATATGCGCACACTGAAAGAAGTTATGAGTAGGGCCGATGTCATCACTCTACACGTTCCGGAAACTGCGCAAACCAAAAACCTCATCAATAAATCCACACTTAAATATTGTAAGAAAGGAGCGATCATTATTAATTATGCAAGGGGAGAAGTTATTGAACTCAATGACCTGCGCAAAGCTATTGAAAGCGGCCAGCTTGCAGGTGCTGCATTGGATGTTTTTCCTCAGGAGCCCGAAAAAAATGGTGATAGGTTTGAAACACCCATGCAAAATGTTCCTAACGTACTTTTAACACCGCATATTGGTGGATCAACAGAAGAAGCTCAGCAAAATATTGGTGAAGATGTGAGTAATAAATTATTGAACTACCTCGAAAAAGGAATTACGTTAGGTTCGGTAACCATTCCGGCTTTATCGCTTCCGCCACAGGAAGGAAGCCACCGCATACTTCATATTCATAACAATGTGCCCGGTGTGTTATCCAATATCAACGGCCAATTGTCTCGGAACAGGATTAACATCGTTGCCCAGTACCTAAAAACAAATGAACGTATTGGTTATGTTGTGGTAGATGTTGATAAACAATTGTCAAAACGGGCCGCTGATCTACTGAAAGATGTGCCCAATACCATAAAGGTTCGATTATTGTATTAATACAGCGGTATTGAAGTTTAAAGAACAGATCAATTAAAAGACAAATTATAATTGATTAGCTATGGCAATAAAAGTTGTAATTGTTGGTGCAGGGTTCGGAGGTTTACGTCTTGCAAGAAAATTAAATAACAAACCTGGGTTTGAGGTAATACTGATCGATAAATTTAATTACCACCAGTTTCAACCACTTTTTTACCAGGTGGCCACATCAGGACTTGATGCCAGCAATATTTCCTTCCCCTTGCGTAAGGCATTTCACGGCAGTAAAAATGTTCGTATACGTGTGGAAGAACTTAAAGAAGTTGTTCCTGCACAAAACAAGATCATTACCGAAACAGAAGAAATATCATTCGATATTTTAGTACTGGCTTTAGGCGCTGACACCAATTTTTTTGGCAACCAGAAAATGGCAGAAAATGCTTTTCCCATGAAATCCACTGTGGAGGCATTGCAGTTACGACACCGGCTGATACAAAATTTTGAAGATGCCTTATTGGTAAAAAGTGAAAATGAGATCCGCAAACTTATGAACATTGTAATTGTTGGTGGCGGCCCCACCGGCGTTGAAATAGCAGGTTCGCTGGCGGAAATGAAAAAACATGTTTTACCTAAGGATTATCCCGAACTCGACTTTGGCCAGATGAGCATTTATCTTTTGGAAGGAGGGGACAGAACACTTGCTACAATGAGTGAAAAATCTTCGGACGACTCATGCAGGTATTTGAAGCGATTAGGCGTAACTGTACTTACAAAAACATTAGTTAAAGACTATGATGGAGAGAACGTATACCTTGCAGATGGTAATACCATTCCATCGAGAACCGTTATCTGGGCAGCAGGCGTAAAAGGCAATGTGCCTAAGGGAATAGATTCATCACTGGTCGTTAAAGGCAACAGAATAAAAGTTGACCGCTATAACAAAATGGAAGGCTTCAATAACATTTATGTGTTAGGAGATCTTGCCTATATGGAAACACCTTTATGGCCTAAAGGGCATCCTCAGGTAGCTACGGTTGCTATTGCACAGGCGGAAGTGCTTGCTGAAAACTTAAAACGCATTGAAAGGAAATCGAATGACTTCTTCGAATATGAATATCATGACAAGGGCTCTATGGCTACTGTGGGAAGAAATCTTGCCGTTGTAGATTTTCCTAAACCGAAATTACACCTGAATGGTTTTTTTGCCTGGTTTATCTGGATGGCCCTGCACCTTTTTTTGATATTGGGTGTAAAAAACCGGTTAGTTGTTTTTATCAACTGGATCGTTAATTATTTTACATACGATCCAAATCTAAGATTGATCTTCAAGGAGTTTTACCGGCCAAAAAAACCATCAGAAAAAATAACATTACAGCCAAACGTACCGGTATCACAACAACAAACTGTGTAATCATTGTACAACAGCCATCATTGAATCCTGCATGATCTGTTTCCTGGAAGCGGTTGCCCAGTCAATCAATAATTTACGTTCAGCATCATTTAATTTAGCTTCTGAATGTATCCATAAATAAGACTTGAGAGGCATTTCGAATTTCTCCACGGTCTCAGCCACTTCTTCCATTTTATGTTCTTTTCTCTTAAACGTACCTTTATTAAACTGGCTGAAATTCAGTTCTTTTTTTCCATCATCTACATGATCCTTCAGCCACCAGTTTAATGGTGTGATTTTACTATACCATGGATATCTGGTATTATCTGAATGACAATCATAACAAGCCGTTTTTAACAGGCTCATTACTGAGTCCGGTACGTTTACTACATGCGTAACGTCCTGAGCAGAACTTGCACTGCCTTTGTTTAAATCGGGCTGAATAAATTGAACAACAATAAGCAATACAAGTATTCCAATCAGGATTTTCTTTTTCATGTTGGTGGTTTGTACAAAAATATTCTTTTAGTCGACTTCAGGTAATGATAATGTTCAGTCCCCAAGTTTACAAAAAGGAATGAAAGTTGCAGCTCACTTTAAAAAAGACATGGCAAACAATGGTACTGAAAGAACAAGAAAGAATACATCGCCTATTCTCAATCAGAAGATCGACCAGGAGATCAGGGAGAATCTTGAATTGTATTCAGATGCGGAACAACAGGAAGGAATTGCAGAAAGAATTGAGGAGCTGAATAAGGAATGGGACATAGACAGGAGCCTTCAACTGAATTCGGCACTCACAGCCATTACCGGCCTTTGCCTTGGATTGCTTGTCAATAAAAAATGGTTTGCACTTAGTTTTATAACATCCGCATTTTTAGCGCAACACTCTATACAGGGTTGGTGTCCGCCACTTCCTTTATTCCGCAAACTTGGTTTCCGCACCCGTAAGGAGATAGATAAGGAAAAATATGCTCTCAAAGCATTACGAGGTGATTTTAAACGTATCGGGCTCAACCCTGGTAAAGCTTATTTAGCTGCAAATGAATAATGGATCCTCAGGAAATATAACTCAACATCTTTTTTGCCATTTCCTGCAAGTGTGAAAGTGTTGATGGCTTAACAAAATAAGCATGTGCACCTAAGGCCAGGCAAGAGTTTTTATATAATGGCGAGTTTGAAGTACTCCATACAATCTTGATCACAGAACTGTATTGTTCATTCTGATTAATGTACTCGAGTATTTCGGCACCATTCATTTCAGGGATATTATAATCCAATATGATAAGGCGTGGAATGGTATCCAGGCTGTCCAGTCGGTCAACAAATTTTTTGCCCGAAGAAAAAGAATGAAGCTGGATGGCCGGATCGATTGCTGTGAATGCTTCCTTCAATAATTCCTGATCATCCACATCGTCTTCAGCCAGCAAAACAGTAATGGGGGATGCAGAATTTGTATTATTTGTAATGAGCACAGATTTAAACGTTAGCGGTAAAGATAGCCTTTGTCTGAAATAACCAGTAAGTGTGTTTCCCTATTCGGCGGTAATTCCCCGGAAATTGCAGTTAAATATTTGAAAATGAAGAAAATTTGAACCGTTTTTTTTGTTAGGTTTGATTCTAATTACACCCTTTATATGAGTACCAGAAAAACAAAGGCTAATGGTGCAGTACCTGCACCTGTTCCGGCTATTTTGGATGAAAAGACAATTTCACAAAAAAAATCCAATGGCACCCAATCTGAAAAACCTCCTAAATTTTTTCCATCAGAATTAGATGGCATTATTGACCAGCGCCAATTACTTGGCGTATTAGCTGAAGTTAAAAATGGAAACTTCACCGTTCGTGTGCCCAATGACCAGATTGGGGTAACAGGCAAAATTTACGATACATTAAATGACATCATAGCTCTCAATGAAATTCTTGTACAGGAACTAAACCAGGCAAGAAAGATCATTGGTAAACAAGGTAAACTCAACCACAGGGTAGAATTACCCCGGTTGGCAGGTGGTTCCTGGAGTTCTGCAATGGATTCTATCAACAGTCTTATTTCTGACCTTGTACATCCAACCATTGAAATTGCCCACGTAATTTCTTCGGTTGCAAAAGGAAACCTGTCACAAGAAATGCCATTACAAATCGGCGACCATATTCTACAGGGTGAATTTGCCCGTATTGCCTCAGAGGTAAATGACATGGTGAAACAGTTGAACCTGTTTTCTATGGAAGTAACCCGTGTGGCCAGGGAGGTAGGTTCTGAAGGAAAACTGGGTGGACAAGCCAAAGTGAAAGGTGTGGCAGGTGTATGGAAAGATCTGACCGATTCGGTAAACCAGATGGCTGGTAATCTTACGGCCCAGGTGCGTAACATTGCCGAGGTTACAACAGCCGTGGCTAAAGGTGACTTGAGTAAAAAAATTACGGTGGACGTACAGGGTGAGATCCTTGAGCTCAAAAACACGATCAACACGATGGTGGACCAGCTAAACTCTTTTTCTTCCGAGGTGACAAGGGTGGCCCGCGAGGTGGGTACAGAAGGAAAATTGGGTGGACAGGCCGAGGTACCAGGTGTTGCCGGTACCTGGAAAGATCTGACCGATTCAGTAAACCAGATGGCCTCAAACCTTACAGGCCAGGTACGTAATATCGCCGAGGTAACGACGGCCGTGGCCCGGGGCGATCTGTCAAGAAAAATTACGGTGGATGTAAAAGGAGAGATCCTTGAGCTGAAAAATACAATTAACACGATGGTGGACCAGCTGAATTCATTCTCAGCCGAGGTAACCCGTGTGGCCCGCGAGGTTGGTTCTGAGGGTAAACTGGGTGGACAGGCAACAGTAAAAGGGGTGGGTGGTGTATGGAAAGATTTGACCGATAACGTAAACCAGCTGGCAGGTAATCTTACCGTTCAGTTGCGCGACGTATCAAAAGTAGCAACGGCCATTGCCAACGGCGACTTGTCACAAAAGATTACGGTGGATGTAAAAGGTGAGATCC
The DNA here is from genome assembly GCA_035714205.1 of Flavisolibacter sp. Classification (GTDB taxonomy): domain Bacteria; phylum Bacteroidota; class Bacteroidia; order Chitinophagales; family Chitinophagaceae; genus Flavisolibacter. The sequence goes on from DASTMJ010000013.1 coordinate 5,727, forward strand.
TCCAGATCAAGGATGTGATCAACCGGATGGTGGATCAGTTGAACTCATTTGCTTCTGAGGTAACAAGGGTGGCCCTTGAAGTGGGTACCGAAGGAAAGCTTGGCGGACAAGCCAAGGTGCAGGGAGTAGGAGGTACCTGGAAAGATTTGACCGACTCGGTAAACAACATGGCCGGGAACTTAACAGCCCAGGTGCGAAATATTGCAGAAGTGACAACGGCGGTTGCCAACGGTGACTTGTCTAAAAAAATCACGGTGGACGTTGCCGGAGAGATCCTTGAATTGAAAAAAACCATCAACACGATGGTGGACCAGTTGAACTCATTTGCCTCCGAGGTAACAAGGGTGGCACTTGAAGTAGGTACGGAAGGTAAACTGGGTGGACAAGCCAAGGTACAGGGAGTAGGTGGTACATGGAAGGATCTGACCGAGTCGGTAAACCAGATGGCCTTTAACCTGACCGCCCAGGTACGTAACATCGCCGAGGTAACAACGGCTGTTGCCAAGGGCGACCTGTCAAGAAAAATTACGGTGGATGTAAAAGGAGAGATCCTTGAGCTGAAAAATACGATCAATACGATGGTGGACCAGCTGAACTCGTTTGGTTCGGAGGTGACCCGTGTGGCAAGAGAGGTAGGTTCAGAAGGTATGTTGGGCGGACAGGCTGATGTACCGGGTGTGGAAGGTTTATGGAAGGATCTTACAGATTCAGTAAATAAAATGGCCTCAAACCTTACTGCGCAGGTGCGTAATATCGCCGAGGTAACCACCGCGGTGGCCAATGGCGACTTGTCGCGTAAGATCGAGGTGGATGTAAAAGGAGAGATCCTTGAATTGAAAAATACCATCAATACCATGGTGGAACAGCTTCGTGCCTTTGCCTCTGAAGTAACCCGTGTGGCGAGAGAAGTAGGTACGGAAGGTAAGCTTGGTGGACAGGCAAACGTACCGGGAGTAGGTGGTACATGGAAAGATTTGACCGACTCTGTAAATGGTATGGCCGGTAACCTTACAGCCCAGGTGCGTAACATTGCCGATGTGGCCATTGCCGTGGCAAACGGTGACATGAGTAAAAAAATTACGGTGGATGTGCGTGGAGAGATCTTGCAGTTAAAAGAAACACTCAACACGATGGTGGACCAGCTGCGTGCCTTCGCTTCGGAGGTAACAAGGGTGGCCCGGGAGGTAGGTTCTGAAGGTAAGCTGGGTGGACAGGCCTTCGTACCAGGTGTAGCCGGAACATGGAAAGATCTGACCGACTCGGTGAACCAGATGACCGGTAACCTTACGCTACAGGTACGTAACATTGCCGAGGTAACAAAAGCGGTGGCATCCGGTGACCTTTCTAAAAAAGTGACGATCGATGTAAAAGGAGAGATCCTTGATTTGAAAAATACCATCAATACCATGGTGGACCAGCTAAACTCATTTGCCTTCGAGGTAACAAGGGTGGCCCGGGAGGTAGGTACAGAAGGAAAGCTGGGTGGACAAGCCGAGGTACAAGGGGTAGCCGGTACCTGGAAAGATCTGACAGACTCAGTGAACATGATGGCCTCGAACCTTACCAACCAGGTACGTGGAATTGCCAAGGTGGTTACTGCCGTAGCAACCGGTAACCTCAAACAAAAACTTTCTATCGTTTCCCGTGGCGAGGTAGCACAGTTGACAGAAACCATCAACGAAATGATTGATACATTGGCGGTATTTGCCGACCAGGTAACAACCGTGGCCCGTGAGGTGGGTGTTGAAGGAAGACTGGGTGGACAGGCCTCGGTACCAGGTGCGTCTGGTATCTGGAAGAACCTTACAGAAAACGTAAACCAGCTGGCAGAAAACCTTACAACACAGGTACGTGCCATCTCCGAAGTTGCATCTGCGGTAACCAAGGGTGACCTTACCAGGATGATTCGTGTGGAAGCTAAAGGTGAGGTGGAAGAATTGAAAGATACTATCAACCAGATGATCGCAAACCTGAAAGAGACAACGTTGCGTAACCAGGAACAGGACTGGCTGAAATCTAACCTTGCCAAGTTTACGCAAATGTTACAGGGGCAAAAAGACCTGAACACGGTAACACGCCGTATTCTTTCAGAGCTTGCCCAGGTGGTAAATGCACAACAGGGGATGTTCTATATCCTGGAACAGGATGAAAATGAACAAAACAAAAAACTAAAACTCTTTTCGGCCTATGCCTATAATGATGAATTAAATCTGAGTCGTGAATTTTCATTAGGACAAGGTCTTGTTGGACAGGTGGCTGTTGAAAAAGAAAGGATCTTATTGACCAATGTACCAAAAGACTATATCAGGATCGGTTCGGGACTGGGAGAAGCTTCACCGGTAAGCGTAATCGTTTTACCTGTATTGTTTGAAACAGAGATCAAAGCGGTTATTGAGCTGGCTTCTTTTAGCGAGTTCAATGAAACCCACCTTGACTTCCTGGGACAGTTAACAGAAAGCTTAGGTATTGTATTGAATACTATTGAAACGAATACAAGAACTGAAGAACTGCTGGAACAATCACAATCGCTAACAGAGGAACTAAGAAGAACAAACGAAGAACTGCAGGACAAGGCACACCTCCTGGTAAAACAAAAAGAAGAAGTGGAGGCCAAGAACAAAGAGGTAGAAGATGCACGGAAGTCTCTTGAAGAAAAAGCTGAGCAGCTCCAGTTAACATCCAAGTATAAATCTGAGTTCCTTGCCAACATGTCGCATGAATTGCGTACGCCATTGAACTCCTTATTGATCCTTGCACAACAACTATACGAGAACCGCGAAGGTAACCTGTCCGAAAAGCAGGTACGTTATGCAAAAACGATCCATAGCTGTGGCGATGACCTGATCCAGTTGATCAATGATATTCTTGACTTGTCGAAGATCGAATCCGGTTATATTTCTACCGACTTTATCAATGTTCGTTTCAACGAGATCACTTCGTTTGTTGAAACAACGTTCAAACACGTTTCTGAAAGTAAGAACCTGAGGTTTGGCATTGAAATGGACCAATCACTTCCCGACGTATTGGAAACCGACGTGCAACGTTTGAACCAGATCTTAAAGAACCTGTTATCCAATGCCTTTAAGTTCACGGAAAAAGGTAGCGTTAATTTAAAAATTTACGAAGCGCCTAAAAAGAGCTGGAAAGCAGGGAACCCAAGTCTTGATAACGCCAAAAAAGTGGTCGCCTTCGAAATCAGGGATAGTGGAATTGGTATTTCGAAAGACAAACAGAATATTATCTTCGAAGCCTTCCAGCAGGCAGAAGGGTCAACATCACGCAAATATGGTGGTACCGGGCTTGGGCTTTCTATCAGCCGTGGTCTTGCGGACCTGTTAGGTGGTTCTATTGAACTGGAAAGTGAAGTAGGTCAGGGAAGTACATTCACCCTGTACCTGCCCATCAATTACAATCCTTCCATGTTCAAAAAGGAAAAACAGTCAAGCCTTACCGTTAGTGAATACAAATTGGCCGAAACCTCTGAAGACATGGCGCTGCATTCAGTTCCAACTGTAAAGGTGGAAGCAAAAGACCTTGAAGGACTGAATGAGATCATTAACGAGACGGGAGATGACCGCAACAATATTTTCACCAATGATAAAGTAGTGCTGGTAGTGGAAGATGATCTTCGTTTTGCCAAGATCATGATCGATAAAGCCCACGAAGCAGATCTGAAAATTGTTGTGGCCACAAGCTTTGGAGAAGTATTTGATCTGACAAACAAATACAATCCAATTGCTGTTACGCTTGATGTAAAACTTCCGGATGCAAGTGGCTGGAGAATTCTTGATCTGTTTAAAAATGATATCAACTTCCGGCATATACCGGTACACCTGATATCGGGTGAAGAAAACCGCTTGCTGGCCATGCAAAGAGGCGCAAGAAGTTTCCACCTGAAGCCATTAAAAAATGAAGCTTTAAGTGTACTGTTTAATGACATTGTTGTATATCACAACCGCATGCCCAAGCAGTTATTGATCGTAGAAGACAACGAGATCGATTCATCGCAAATAGCCAAAGTGCTTGACAATGGTGACATACTTAACATTACCATTGCAGCAACAGGTAAAGAAGCGCTTGAATTGATTAACAACAACTCGTACGACTGTATCATTGTTGACTTTATGTTACCTGATATAGGCGGCCTGGATTTTGTAACCGAGATCAATAATATTAAGAAGTTTCAAATGACGCCTGTGCTGATCTATTCGGCTAAAGATTTTTCACCAAAAGAAAGAACACAATTAAAACAATATGCCAACCGCATTCTTTTGAAAGATGTAAACTCACTGGAGTTATTGCTTGAAGAAGCCGTGTTGCACATGCATATAGATCATAAGGACCTGTTACCTGAGAAACAAAAGATCATTGAAAACCTGCGTTCAAAAGAAGATGTGCTTACCAACAAAACCATATTGGTAGTGGATGATGATGTACGTAACCTTTTTGCATTGACCACAGCGTTTGAACGGTATACCATTAATACCATAACAGCAGAAAGCGGGCAGGAGGCGATCAACATATTGGCTGAAAATCCGAACATTGATATGGTACTGATGGATATTATGATGCCGGAAATGGATGGTTATGAAACCACGCAAAAGATCAGGCGGGAACATAAAAACCATCATTTACCCATCATTGCCGTAACAGCAAAAGCCATGAAAGGCGATAGGGAAAAATGTATCGAAGCCGGTGCATCTGACTATATTACAAAACCTGTAAAAATCGACCAGTTGCTTTCTTTAATGCGGGTTTGGCTTTACAAATAAAATTTAACGCCGTCTAACCATTTCTTCACCGGAATAGATAGACGGCTTTAAAAGACCAGGCAAAATTCGAGGTTCGTTTTACGAAAAAATGTGCGACATGCAGATTCCGGACAATGTAGACCTAAATTATAAAAGACCTAAAATACTGGTTGTTGATGACCGTGAGGATAATTTATTCTCCATTGAAACCATTCTTGAAAAAGATGATTATACGGTTGTAAAAGCCAGCTCGGGCCGTGCTGCTCTAAAGATCTTACTGGCGCACCAGGACTTTACACTGATCCTTATGGATGTGCAAATGCCGGATATGAACGGTTTTGAAACGGCTTCATTGATCTACCAGCGGGAAAAATTAAAACACATACCTATCATTTTTATCACCGCTCACAACCAGGGCGAGGAAAAAATGTATGAAGGGTATAAAATGGGTGGTGTAGATTTTATTTACAAACCTATAAACCCCGAATTACTTCGTTACAAAGTGAGTGTGTTTGTAGAGTTGTATCAAAAAACACAACAACTGGTAAACCACGAGCAAAAATTGCTGGCCGCCAACAAGAATCTTGAAAATGAAATTGAAGAAAGACGGTTGTCAGAAGAAAAGATCCGTTTGCTGAACCAGCAGCTGATGTTTAACAACCAGCAGCTTAAAAATACCATTGAGGAACTGGACCGTTTTGCCTACGTGGCTTCACACGATCTTCAGGAACCACTCCGCAAAATTCTGGTGTTCAGCGATAAGGTGCTTACCAAATACAAGCATGTAATTGACGAAGAAATAAACAGGAACCTTGAAAAAATTGTAAAGGCTTCTGAACGCATGCAGTCACTGATCAATGATTTATTGCGGTTTTCAAGACATACCAGCACAAGTGAAGATTTTTCGTTAATTCACCTGGATGATCTGATGGCAGATGTGATGACCGATATGGAAATTGAAATTGAACGGTACGAAGCAACGGTACATGTGGATGCATTACCGGATATCTGGGGTATTCCCAGCCAGATGCGCCAGCTATTCCAGAACCTGGTAAGCAATGCCATTAAATTCAGGAAAAAAGATGTGGCGCCCAAGGTACGTGTTTATGCGGAACGAAAGGTGTTGAGCAATACTGCAGACAACACCCGTGAATTGTGTCGTTTAATTGTGGAGGACAATGGTATTGGTTTTGATCCCAAATTTGCGAATGAGATCTTTGTTGTGTTTAAAAGGCTGCACAGTTACCATGAATATGAAGGAAGCGGCGTCGGGCTGTCTATTTGTAAAAAAATAGTTGAGAGACATAATGGTTTTATTACGGCTGAAAGTAAAATTGATTCGGGCTCCAGGTTTATCATAGATCTGCCCATGGCCAGGATTAAAGAAGTTTTGCCCGCCCGGCAGGAAGCCATAAAAACCTCTTAAGCTTATATATAAAAGATCAAAACCAGTGTGGCAAAGCCATCACTGGTTTTTTTGTTATGAGCATGCAAATACGAAGATATATTTTTTGCCTATAATTTATATTATGTTAAATTGGCGCACCGCACAAGGCTACCCGCTTTTTTTATTTTTTGCTAAGGCTTCTTTAGAGAGACGTGCTACGATAGGTAATTTCTTTTATCTTGTCGGTTAACCATTACCGCTTATGAGCGAA
>DASTMJ010000014.1:0-2051 GCA_035714205.1 Flavisolibacter sp.
TATCCATTGTCCTTCCGCATCTGTTGATAAAATGATTTTTGATTCTTCTTTTTTACAACCGCATATCAGCAAAAAGCAGAAAAAGATAAAGCTTGCAAATTTCATTAGCCGGTATTTCAGCCCATAAATTAATACTGTAGCATTTATTTAAGCAGGCCGGTAATTTGAAATGCTTTTTTTTGTGGTTGAATGGTGAAATTTACAAACCGGGTTGAAGGTAGGCCCTGGAGAAATGGAGGAAAAAGGATTTTTCCCCGGTCTCGGGTGATACAGTTTTTAAAAAGTTCAGTGTGGTAACTTTTATTTGGATATGATATGGCCGGTGCTTTCATGCGCTGTCACGACACAAAAACAACAAGTATGACTTTTATTTTTATTCAAAAAGTTTTATTGTGTAATCAAATAACTCGGTTCCGCCATTTTTTCCATGCCCGGGTATTACAATTTTCGCCTGGGGATATTTTTGTTTAAGCCTTCTGACCGTTGCAGGCCATGCAGCTACATTTGCATCCTCCAGGTTACCCTTTTTTGCTCCGACTTCTTTAATTAAACACCCGCCAAAAACAGCCTGATCTTCCGGGAAATATCCAATAACATTATCTTTTGTATGTCCTTCACCAAAAAATTCAACATAAACATTTTTGTCACCAATATTCAAAGCAAGTGTATCATTAAAAGAATTAATAGGCTGCGAAAATGTCCTGCCCTTGTTTTTTAATAGCTCTATTGTTTTTCCAGATGCATAAGACGGAACGTTGTGTTGCGTAAATGTTTCCAGGCCAGCCACACAATCTTCATGAAAATGGGTTGGTATAATAGCTTTAATTTTAGATTGTAGTTTTAGTGTGATATAATTTATCAATTCTTCTGAACTTTTATCATCAGAAGGTGTATCAAAAACAATTGCTTCTGCCGCATTGGTAACAATCATTCCATTGCAATCAACTTTTCCAAAATCATTTGTATTTAAAAACGATTTGTGTTCATAAACATGTTCTGATAACCTTTGAATAATTAAATGGTCAGACTGATAGACTGTGCCACGGTCGTTTAATGTAACGAATGTTTCGGGGGTTAGTGTTTCATTCGTTTGCTTTTGCTTTGATGAAGTTTTGCAGGAAATAAAAAACATTCCTGAGATAATAAGAATGGTTAGCGCCTGTTTTTTCATTTTTTGCTTAGATGTTTTACCCGTTATAGATTTTACAAATGATCACATACCTGCAGGAATTGAAATGTTTTTCAAATCATACAGTTTGATCTATGAAGATATTTCAGCTTTTGATCATTGTCAGCATCATTTTAAACCTGTCATTTGCTTTTATTGAGTGAGGAATATTAGCTGGAAGAATAATACTTTGTCCGCTTTGCAGATTATGAATGGTGCCACCAATTGCAATTTCAGCATTCCCGTCCAACAACTGAACAACTGCCTCATGTGGCGAACTATGTTCGGCCAAACCTTCTCCTTTGTCAAAGGCAAACAATGTGATATTGCCGGAAGGCTTTTTTATAATGGTTTTGCTTACAACTGAACCCTCAGCATAATCAATTTTATCCGCAGGTACAAATGCTTCCTGTGTTTCGGGTACATTACTCATAGAACTTTTTTTCAAAACTCGCCAATATTCGTCAAAGTAAATGTGATTTTGACTTTGTGCCATGAGAAGCATACGCTGAAGACAAATATTCAACACTTATGTAATAACCTTACTTTCCTATACATGGCTTTTGCCATTTAACTTCCGGCGAATGGCGTGCCGAATATGCCTGCTGCAAGTTCTGCCCAAATGAGTACGAAAACTAGTAGCAAGGCGCCACAGATTATAATCGGGTGATTAATTTTGTTACTTTTCTCATGACCAATTCAAACAGGAGACCAGTTTCAATAGAAGAACACCCATCGCAAAAATATAGCGGTGTCCAGTTCACGTCATTGGTGAACTGCATGGCTATGAATGGAATGAGCAATAGAAAAGCTGCTGAGAGCAACTGCCGATCAATCTTTTATTCCTTATAAGCATAGCGTTTGTTTTAAATGATATTTGTTG
>DASTMJ010000015.1:0-12868 GCA_035714205.1 Flavisolibacter sp.
TTTGTTCAGGGCGGGGCTACTCCCGCATCAATAGCAGGCGACTGGCTGACTTCTGTATTTGACCAAAACACTCAAAGTGTAATGGGCAACGGTGATATATCTGCGGTGCTGGAATTACATACCATAAAATTGTTATTACAATTATTTGATCTTCCTGTGGATGCGTTCATGGGTGGAATGGTGACTGGAGCAACCATGTCGAATTTTACCGGATTAGCTGTGGGCAGGCAATGGTTGGGACAGCAGTTGGGGGTGGATATTGCCCGAACCGGTATTCCGTCAAATTTAAAAGTGTTTGCAGCCACACCCCATTCATCTGCAATCAAGGCCATGTCCATGCTAGGTATGGGAAGTAATAATATTACACTTATTCCAACCCCGGAAGGACGAGAATGCATAGATACTGAGGCATTTGAAAAAATACTTGAGGAAAGTGGTTCCGATCCATTTATTCTCATTTCATCGGGCGGTACGGTTAATACAGTTGATTATGATGATATGAGTTTTATTGCCGCACTTAAAAAGAAATACAACTTCTGGTGGCATATTGACGCTGCTTTTGGTGCGTTTGCTGCCTGCTCAACACACTATAATCACTTATTAAAGGGCTGGGAAGGTGCTGACAGCATAACCGTTGATTGTCATAAATGGCTGAATGTGCCATACGACAGTGCCGTCATCTTTACACGAAAAGAACATGCCCAGTTGCAGGTGCAAACCTTTCAAAATTCAAATGCACCATACCTGGGCGACCCGATGCAGCAATTCAATTATCTGAATTTTGTACCCGAAAATTCACGGCGATTCAGGGCATTGCCTGCATGGTTCAGCCTGATGGCCTATGGCAAAGAAGGGTATACCGAAATTGTAGATCGTGATATAGCACTGGCACAGGAACTGGGAAAAAGAATTGCTGCAACAGAAGGGTTTGAACTGGCTGCACCTGTTCGATTGAACACTGTTTGTTTTACACTTACTAATGAAAACAGGCAGGAACTTATTCCGCAATTATTAATGTTTTTAAGAAAAAGAGGTAAGTTGTTTATTACCCCAACCGTCTACAAAAGTGTTACCTGTTTACGGGCTGCACTTGTAAATTGGCGTACAACAGAAAAGGACATTGATATTGCCGTTGAAGAATTAAAAATGGCTTATGAAGCAATAAGCCAATCAAAAGAATTACACTATCAATAATGGAGATCATACCCGCAATAGATATCATTGAAGGAAAATGTGTACGGCTCACGCATGGTGATTATTCTCAGAAAAAAGTATACAATGAACACCCGTTGGAAGTTGCCAAAGAATTTGCAGACGCCGGTATCAAACGGTTGCATCTTGTAGATCTTGATGGTGCAAAAGCCGGGTCTGTAAAAAACTGGAAAGTGTTGGAGACGATTGCTTCAAAAACATTCTTGGACATTGATTTTGGAGGCGGTTTGAAAACAGATAAAGATGTTCAGATTGTTTTTGATTCAGGTGCTGCCCTGGCAACAGTAGGCAGTATGGCAGTTAAAGAAGAAGAGATATTTAAAAAATGGTTACAGTTTTTTGGTGCTTCCCGTTTTTTACTGGGTGCTGATGTAAAAAATGAAAAGATTACTGTAAGTGGCTGGCAGGAGCAAACTGATATATGGATCTATGATTTTATTGAAAAGTATACGGAAGCTGGAATCATCCAGATCTTTTGTACGGATGTATCCAAAGATGGAGCTTTGCAGGGACCTTCTATTGAATTATATAAAGGCATCGTTGAAAAATTTCCAACACTTCATTTTATTGCCAGCGGTGGTGTAAGTTCAATTGATGATGTTCACCAGTTAGAATCTGTTGGTTGTAAAGGCGTTATCATTGGTAAAGCCATTTACGAAGGCAAAGTGTCATTGGCAGAATTAAAACCTTATCTGTGATATGGATGATTTATAGAATGTAATTAAAGAATAGGTGTAGTTTATTCATCGCTTAATTAAAGAAACAGAACCTTGGTTCAAAAAAATAGTATGCTTGCAAAAAGAATTATTCCTTGTCTGGATATTAAAGATGGCCGCACTGTAAAAGGGACAAACTTTGTGAACTTGCGTGATGCCGGGGACCCCGTGGAGTTAGCCGCCAATTATGCAAAGCAAGGTGCAGATGAACTGGTTTTTTTAGATATTACTGCAACTGTTGAAAAACGAAAAACTCTGGCCGAACTTGTAAAAAGAGTGGCCCATACTATTAATATCCCTTTTACCGTAGGTGGTGGAATAAAATCCGTAGAAGATGTACGTGTATTGTTGCAATCCGGTGCTGATAAAATTTCTATTAATACGGCAGCATTTCAAAACCCAAACGTTATTACAGAAATAGCAAATGTTGCGGGCAGTCAATGCGTGGTGCTTGCTATTGATACCCGGCATGAAGAAGATGGGGAATGGTATGTTTACCTTAATGGTGGAAGAACAAAAACAGGAACGAAATGTATTGACTGGGCCCAACAAGCCGTTGATTTAGGTGCAGGAGAAATTTTACTTACTTCCATGAATCATGATGGAACCAAAGCTGGTTTTGCATTGGATATAACCAGGTTGTTATCAAACAGGTTGCCGGTTCCTGTTATTGCTTCGGGTGGGGGCGGAACCATGCAACATTTTGCCGATGTGTTTGAACAGGCAAATGCTGATGCAGCTTTGGCAGCCAGTGTATTTCATTTTAAAGAAATTGAGATCCCGTCTCTTAAGCGATTCTTAAAGGAAAAACACATCGAGGTTCGCATTTAAGATCATAGTTGATGACTATGAATTGAAAGCTGATTAAAATTGTTCAATAGAATTACCGAACGTACAAGTGAGTGAACAACAAAAGCTTAATAGTAGCCTTGCAGTTAACTCCATAATAAAATAACTTCGTAGAGATGAAAGTTGATTTTAAAAAATATGCAGATGGATTAGTTCCCGCGGTGATACAGGATTATAAAACCCAAAAAGTTTTGATGCTTGGGTTTATGAGTGAAGAAGCCTATAAAAAGACTGAAGAAACGGGTTTGGTAACATTTTACAGCAGGAGTAAAAAAAGGCTTTGGACAAAAGGCGAAGAAAGTGGTAACCACCTGCAACTGCGCCAGGTGTTGCTGGATTGTGACAAGGATACTTTGTTAATTAAAGTTGAACCTAAAGGCCCGGTTTGTCATACCGGTGCGGATACCTGCTGGAGCGAAAAAAATCATAAAGAAGATTTTTTATATTACCTGGAGCATATTATTGAACTGCGCAGGAACGGTGTGGATGAAAAGTCGTATGTGAAACAGCTTTTTGAAAAAGGTATCAATAAGATGGCGCAAAAAGTTGGGGAAGAAGCAGTTGAACTGGTAATAGAGGCCAAGGACGTTAATCAAGCGTTATTTTTGGAAGAGGCAGCCGACTTATTGTTCCATTATTTGATATTATTGCAGGCGAAAAATTGCTCATTAACCGATGTTGTAAAAGTGCTTGAGCAGAGACATCAATCAAATTAATATGAAAAAACTTTTTCTTGCCCTATTGCTTTCACCGCTTTTTGTGCTAGCGCAAACAAAAGGCTTTAAAATTACTGGCAATGTTAGTGGCGTAAAAGATGGAGTTGTAAAGATCACTTCATCACAGGATGCTAACCAGGTCATTGCATCCTCGGAAATTTCAAATGGCGCTTTTACTATAACAGGTTCATTGCCTGAACCGGCTTTGTACTGGCTGGTAATGGGCACCGAGCAACCCATTTATATATACCTGGAAAACAGTGATATTTCAGTTTCCGGCACAAAAGCCGAAATTAAAAAGCTGAAAATTGAAGGGTCTTCTTCACAAAGAGATTTTGATGAATTTCAAAAAACATTTAACCCTTTGATTGGAGAACTCAACGTGTTGGCAGCTGATCTTCAAAAAGCAGGCAACGATAATAATAAGGAAAAGCTGGTTGATCGCTACGATTCTGTAGTAAATCTTATCAACGTCCAGGTTGGAAAATTTGTAACAACAAAAAAATCATCTTACGTATCACCTTTCGTTCTTTTTGTTACGGCACAATTGAACCAGGACCCGCTGAAACTGGAAGCTTATTTTAATGGGCTTGATGAGCAGGTTCGCCATACAAATATTGGCAGAAGTCTTTCTGAATATATTGCGTACAGTAAGGTTGGTTCAATTGGATCCGCTGCAATGGATTTTACACAGAACGATACAGAAGGCAAACCTGTTTCCCTGTCTTCGTTTAAAGGAAAATATGTGCTGATCGATTTTTGGGCCAGCTGGTGCAGGCCATGTCGTGCTGAAAATCCGAACCTGGTAAAAGCTTACCACAAATTCAAAAATAAAAATTTCACTGTTCTGGGTGTGTCGCTTGACCAGCAAAAGGAAGCATGGTTAAAAGCAATTGAAAAAGACAAGCTGGCATGGACACAGGTCAGTGACCTGCAACAATGGAACAATGCAGTTGCCCAGATGTATCGTGTACAAAGCATCCCGCAAAATTTTTTGGTTGATCCAAATGGTAATATTGTTGCAAAGGACCTGAGAGGTGAAGACCTGGAAAAAAAATTATGTGAATTGCTTGGTTGCAACTAATAGTCATAAAAACCGAAACTAAAAAAGCTCTCAATTTTTTGGGAGCTTTTTTAGTGTCAGAAGTCTTTGCAAGTTTTAGTTGATGTCCTGGCCTTTTTTTAATTTTTCAATGGCATCGGCAACTGATTTTTTATTGAGATCATCGGGAGCTAAAGGTTTTGCCTGCTCAACATATTTCAATGCGTTTTTAAAGTCACCAGTGGCTGAATAACCACGGGCAAGACCCATAAGAGTTGTAAACTGCCCCGGATTTTTTGTAAAGTTTAATTTAAAGACCTCAAGAGCCTGTTTTACTTTTTTTTGCGATAGTAGTGTTCGGGCATATTGATGTATCTCCTGCATACTGGCAAGGTGTAGCGCTGTTTTCATTAAAGCATCTGCTTCTGCAGTACGTCCTAATTTTTCAAGTATTTGTGCCTTTGTTGCTTTAGGCGCAAAAATCTTTTCACCTCCAAATGAGGAGCCGGAAGCTGAATCGGCCCATTGTAATGCCTGGTCCAGGTTTACATTGCGTTGCAAACACCATTGGGCCGCCTGTTGCCACGCAAGCCAGAAGAAACCACGTTGCGATCTTAATTCATTTCTGAACGAAGCCAGTTGGTCTTCAACATAATTGGTTTCAACTCTGAAAGGGATCATTTTTTTCTCCCACGCTAATGCAATGGTTGCAGCATTTTCTGTTTGATCCATAAATTCATACTTAAGCCATTCGGTTTGTGTGTTTGTGTTTAGCGGTTTAACTTTTACACGCAGCACGTCTTCTTTAGGATCATAATAATAACTGCCCCATGAAGTGGAGTTACGTGAAAATATAAGGATACTTTCCAACGAGTCATAAACAATAAAAAATCCATACTTGCCGGCTTTCAAAGGCTGGCCCTCAATATGTACATCATTTGAAAACTCTATCGTTGTATTCTCATTGGCACCGGCACGCCAGGGCGCTGATCTGGTGGTGCCAAAACCCTGGTCAATATAACCGGCATGAACCAACGCTCCCCAAATTTTACCTTCTCGTCCTTTCACTGCCGGACGATCATAATGAATGGTTACATTGGTAAGTCCGATTTGTTCTGAAACCGTGGCTTTTTTATTGCCGCCACTGGGTAAAGAAGTTAAAGTGATCTGGGCCTGGATATAGGCACAAAAATTATAACTCAGAAGAAGTAGTAAGATCTTTCTCATGGGAACTATTTAGCTATAAATCTACTTTCACCTGCCATTGAGTTTAGTAAATTTTTGATGACGGGAGTATGTAGAAAAGAATGGTTGAAGAATAGGATAAATGGTGTTTAATACGCTGGTAATTATCATTCAACCGGTTCCGGGGAATTTAGAGATTTACAATCAGCACCGGAATTTTTAATTGGTGGCGAACCGCATCAATTGTTTCACCATACAACCAGTCTTTTACACCTGTATGCCCATGGGCGCCAATAATCAATAAATCGGCGTTTACTTCTTTTACCAGCCTAGGTATTTCTTTGTTCCTGTTTCTGAAACCCAGCCTGCTTTCAGCTTTTAACCCTTTCTGATTTACAAAGTCAACATATACATCCAGTTTTTCCTGGTCTTTACGGGTTTCATAATCATCTGCATCCTGTCTTAAAATTTTAGCTGATGCACTTTCAACTATGTGTATCAGGTAAAGAGTAGTACCAACATTGGCTTGTCCCATGGCAGCCGCGATCAATTGCTGGTCATGATTGCTGAAATTCATAGCTACTGCAATACGGTTATACCTTGGAATCTTCAATTCCTCTTCCAAAGCAGCATTTTCATGTACTTCAACCGAAATATCTTTGGGTTTCTTTTTCAATAGTGGATACAACAAAGCAGTAATTAGTAGAACAATAAACAACAGTCCTCCAAGTATAATGACTGTCTTCCAAACCAGGTTATCACTTTCTGCAAAATAGTTGGAAGCTTGTTCTATCACCATGCGCAGGTTGAGGTAAACCAATACTGATGTAATAAGCCAGGCAAAGATTTTTACAATTGGTTTAATAGCAAAGACACCCATTTTTTCTTTATCACTTACAAAATGTATCAACGGAATGATGGCAAATCCTAATTGCATGCTCAGGATTACCTGGCTTAAAACCAGAAGGCTGTCAATGTTTTGTTCACCATTGATCATAATTACAATTACCGCGGGTATAATGGCTATTAAACGTGTAAGCAAGCGGCGCATCCATGGATTGATGCGTATGCGCAGGTATCCTTCCATTACAATTTGTCCGGCCAGTGTACCGGTTACAGTTGAACTCTGACCAGCAGCAATCAGTGCAATAGCAAAGAGCATAGGAGCCAGCTCAGACCCCAGCATCGGTTTCAGAAGTTCATGTGCCGTTTTAATTTCGGCAACATCCGTTCTGCCTGTTTTGAAAAAGACGGTTGCTGCCAAAACAAGTATGGCCGCGTTGACAAAAAATGCGAGGTTTAATGCGATAGTGCTGTCTATAAAATTTAGTTTTAATGCCCGTTTAATTCCCTTTTCATCGCGTTTTATTTTTCTTGTTTGCACAAGAGCAGAATGGAGATATAAGTTATGTGGCATTACCGTTGCACCTATAATACCAATGGCAATATATAAAGCGGTATCGTTGGGTAAGCTTGGAATAAACCCTACAGCAACTTCTCCCAAATCAGGTTTTGCCATTAATATTTCTACTAAAAATGAAAAACCAATTATGGCAACAAGTGCAATAATAAAGGCTTCCATTTTACGCATTCCCAGTCGTTGCAGCAATAATAGTAAAAAGGTATCTAAAACGGTTATTGATACAGCCCATAACAATGGCATTCCTGTCAGTAACTGTATACCGATTGCCATACCCAGCACTTCGGCAAGGTCTGTAGCGGCAATGGCGATCTCGGCAAGTATATATAAACAGAAATTTATGAATTTGGGATAGGTTTCCCTGTTGGCCTGCGCAAGATCTCTTCCCCTTACAATTCCAAGTCGGGCTGATAGGCTTTGTAAAAGCAAAGCCATAAGGTTACTCATTAATAATACCCATATTAAGGTATAACCAAACTGGCTTCCACCTGCAAGGTCGGTTGCCCAGTTACCGGGATCCATATAGCCCACGCTTACAAGGTAAGCTGGTCCAAAAAATGATAAAACTCTTCTCCAAACCGGTTTCGATAATGAAGTGGTGTCTACACTCTGGTGTACTTCACTTAATGATGCGTCGTTAAATGGTTTGCTCATACCTTACAAAAATGTTTTTAGCCAATTGTTCGCTGATGGTTATAGTACCTGATTTTATTTTCAGTTCCAGTGAGTGATCAAAGGGGAAATATTTTTTCACTTCCAACTTAGTTCCGATGCTGATGTTTTTATGAACCAGCAGCTCCAGTATCTCATCCGATTGGTTGGTTACCTGGCATACCTCGGCCTGTTGTTGAGGTGGTAACTGGTCAAGTGGAATTTTTTTGACGTTCCTGATCCTTCCTTTTTGATCGGGGATAGGGTCGCCATGCGGGTCTACGGAAGGGAAACCGAGATATTCATCCAGTCGGTCAATTAGTTTTTTACTGCTCACATGTTCCAGCTCTTCTGCAATCTGGTGAACTTCTTCCCAGCCAAACTTAAGCTTCTCCGATAAAAAATATTCCCACAAGCGATGTCTTCTTATGACCAGGATGGCAATTTTTTTTCCTTCGTTACTTAAAGAAAAACCATGATAACGTTTATAGTTGATTAACTTTTTATTGGCCAGCTTTTTCATCATATCGGTAACAGAGGCTGCACTTGTGCCCAGCTTTTGTGCCAACACATTTGTGGTTACAGTGCCATCCGTCTCCTGTAAATGAAAAATCGTTTTCAAATAGTTCTCCTCGCTGCTTGAATAATTCAAGGGTGTCTAATTTTAAATTTAGGCAAATCTAAAAAACATTCTCCAATTTTCCATAGGCATGGAATTGGTGGTATTTTCTGTTATTTTACATTAAATAAAACGTATGCTAAGAATAGGATTTGTTTTGCTGCTGTGTATTGGCTTTGGCTGCAACAGTGAAAAATCGGATTCAGCAGAAGTGGCAGGATTTAGTTTTGAAGGATTTTCCAACTTGTTTAAAGAGGCTGCTTTGCCCTATGTGCTGAGCGATACCGGCCTTTTAAATAAAAAAGATACTGCGTCCATTCGGTCCAAGGAATTTGAGAAGTTTATACCAGATTCATTAAAAAAGAAAATATTTCCAAAAGGAAGCAAGGTCAAATACTATCCACTTGCAAAAGTTAAGGATGTTGAAGGGGAAACGTATTTTATTGTTCGTGCTGCAGCCGGTTCAAAAAAAACGGCATTGCTGCTGGCCTTTGATAATGCAGGAAACTATGGTGCGGCATTTCCATTTTTAATTCCTGATACCGATCCCGTTTCCAGCCAGGTTTCTTCTATTGACAGGTCATTAAATATTTCAAGAAACATCACCCGTAAACGAAATAATGAAATTTTGGGTGAGGGAAAGGATGTATATGTTTATAACTCAGGCGCCAAAACATTTACCCTGATCATGACCGATCTGCTTGACGAGCGTACAGCTGATCTTATTAATCCTATTGATACCTTATCACGTACTATCAAATATTCCGGTGATTATGTAAAGGGAAAACGAAATATCATTTCCATCAGGGATGGCCGCGGACCCAAACAAGCTGTTGCATTTGTACACCTCGAATCAAATGATGGAGAATGTATAGGTGAATTAAAAGGCAATATTTTATTTACTTCAAGTAATACCGCAATATATCGCCAGGGCGGCGATCCCTGTGTGCTTCAATTTACATTTACCAACTCCGCTGTTACCTTAAAAGAAGAACAGGGTTGTGGAAATTACCGTGGACTTGATTGCCCCATGGAAGGCACTTACACAAAGAAAAAAGAATCTAAACCTAAATCAACAAATAAGAGAAAACCCAAAAAATAAAATTTCAATATTGTGTAATATCTACACAGTTATTATTATTTCTTTATTTTGCTCAGTTATAAACCAGTTACAATGAATTTCAGATCATTTAAAGTTCCTTACCCCATTGATGAACGCTATGAAAAACGGGTGGCTTATTTTTCTATGGAATTTGCCATACACCAGCCACTAAAGATCTATAGTGGTGGCCTTGGATTTTTATCCGGTTCCCATTTAAGAAGTGCTTATGAATTGCGTCAGAACCTGATTGGCATCGGCATCTTATGGAAATATGGTTATTATGACCAGGCCCGTAACCAGGATCAAACCTTGCAGGTAACCTGGATGGAAAAACACTATAGTTTTCTTGAAGATACAGGTATCAAGTTCGAGGTTACTATTCATGAACATCCTGTATGGGTAAAGGTGATGTACTTGCCGCCGCAAACCTTTAATTCTGCCCCGCTGTTTTTAATGACCACTGATATTCCCGAGAACGATTATATCTCTCAAACCATAACGCATCGGTTATACGATGCCAATGTTGCCACCAAGGTTGCGCAATTTATTCTTCTTGGTGTTGGTGGGGCTAAGTTGCTGGATGAAATCGGATTCAATCCTGAAGTGTATCATTTAAATGAGGCCCATGGTGTATCAGCAGCTTTTTATTTATACCAAAAGTTTGGAAGGAAGAAAGAAGAAGTAAAAAAACGCCTGGTATTTACTACGCATACACCAGAAGAAGCCGGCAATGAAAAGCATGAAATTCATTTATGCCATAAAATGAGTTATTTCTGTGGTTTAACGGTTGAAGAAGTGAAGACATTGACAGGCATGCCGGATGACCAGTTCAATCATTCACTGGCCGCACTGCGCTTTGCAAGAGTAGCAAATGGTGTATCACAATTGCATGGTGTAGTATCGCGGCATATGTGGGAAAAGTATGATGATATTTGCCCTATTCACGCCATTACCAATGCACAAAACTGGCGTTATTGGGCTGATAAGCAATTGTACCGGGCAAGAGAGGATGGTAATGATGAAGTGTTTGATGACCGTAAAAAATGGATGAAAAAAAGAGCCTTTGAGCTGGTAGCCGATCAAACAGGCAAATTGTTCGATCCAAATGTGTTTACCATTGTTTGGGCACGCAGGTTTGCAGGTTATAAAAGAGCAGGTTTAATCACAAGCGATAAACAAAGGTTTGAAGCACTTTTAAGCAATTCAAAATACCCGGTTCAAATTATTTGGGCAGGCAAACCATACCCGGTTGACTACCCGGCAATTTCAGAATTCAATCACCTGGTTCATTTGAGTAAGAACTATAAAAATGTTGCTGTATTGATAGGCTATGAACTGGCTTTATCAAAACGATTAAAACAAGCGGCAGACTGCTGGTTAAATAATCCGCGTGTGCCCCGCGAAGCATCGGGAACCAGTGGTATGACGGCATCTATGAACGGAGCTGTAAATTTTTCAACCAACGATGGATGGATACCTGAATTTATACACCATGGCAACAATGGTTTTGTTGTACCGCCAACCGATTATACGAAAATTACAGTGCAGGAGCAGGATCAGTATGATCTTGACAAACTCTATGAAATACTGAATGGTGAAATACTCCCATTGTATTATGATCAGCCAAATACCTGGAGACAAATTGTGAAAAATGGAATGCGGGATGTAATGATCCAGTTTGATAGTAATCGCATGGCAGAAGAGTATTACGAAATGTTATATAAAAAAGAATATACTCCACAACGCACGGTACATTTGGTTGACGACCTGGCGAGGTAATGGAATTAATATTATGATTGACTGTCGCTGAATGCTTCAATTACCTGGTCAATTGATTTACTGGTCGGATAAAATCCGGCCAGTTTTCTTATTACACCTTCCACTAAAGCATCGGGGCAGGAAGCGCCACTGGTTACAAGGATCCTTACCGGCTGTTGCTCCGGCAAATAATTTTCTGTTACCAGTTCCATTGCGGTATGAAAATTATAATGCATGATGGTACTGGCAGTAAGTATTTTTTCTTCGCTGTTAATAAAATAGGTTGGGAGTTTTTCTTCACACAGTTCAACCAGGTGCGATGTGTTGGATGAATTATATCCGCCAACCACAATAGCAAGATCGGCGGGAACGGAAAGCATACCCGTTACTGCTGTTTGATTATCATTTGTAGCATAACAAAGCGTATCTCTTGTGTCGGCAAACCGGTCTTTTACGTTTTCATCGCTTAAAGAATAGTGACTGATCATTACATCTTTCAAATAATCGGCAATTGCCTGAGTATCGCTGGCCAGCATGGTAGTTTGGTTTACCACACCAATCCTTTGTAAATGTTTGGTAACATCAAAACCTGCAGAGTACTGGTTTTTAAATTCAACATAAAATTGTTCGGCTGGTTTTTCTCGGGTGATATACCTTGCCAGTTCAATCGTTTGCTGCATATCCTTTACAACAACAGAAGGCGAATTGGCTGCGGCATGAGAGAAAGTAGCCCTGGTTTCTTCATGTGTTGGTTTACCGTGAATAACGATAGTGTATTGATTCCTGGCGATCACTTCGCTGCGGTTCCATACTTTTTCTACAAAAGGGCAGGTTGTATTGTATTGTTCCACCTTAATACCAATGTTCCGTAGTTTTTCTTCAATGGCGAGTGTTGTACCAAATGCCGGGATCAAAACTATATCGTCTGGGGTAAGTGATTCAAATGGTAAGATCTGTTTGCCCGAATTGTCCTGCAAAAACCGCACACCGCTTGATTTCAGATCAGCATTCACCTGCGGATTATGAATCATTTCACTCAATAAAAAAATCTGTTTTCCCGGATTTTCCTCTATGGTTCGAAAAGCAATATCAATGGCATTTTCCACACCATAGCAAAAACCAAAATGACGGGCAAGGTAAATATGCAGGGGGCCAAAATTTAAAAGGGTAGGAGAAAAGTCCTTTTTCATTTTGTCATTTTCCTTCCGCTTTTTTTTAATGGCCGATATAAGTGGACTACGGTAAACAATAGGTACATCAAAACTTTTCATTGTTTGCAAAATTACTATTATGCCTTCAATACAGGTAAGGCTACGACTGAAGAATACTTATAATTAACACCAGCCAAAACTGAGAGTTATTTCTTAGCTCTTTTACTGTTTAGGTGCTTGCCTTATCTTCACAAATTCAAGAATAACAAATGAACCCGGTAAAAGATTGGATCTGTTCAACCAACGTATATGAAGTTAATCTTCGGCAATATTCCAATGAAGGCAGTTTTACAGCTTTTTCGAAACACCTTCCACGATTAAAGGATATGGGTGTTAAAACCTTATGGTTTATGCCCATTACACCCATCGCCCAAAAATACAAAAAGG
>DASTMJ010000016.1:0-2424 GCA_035714205.1 Flavisolibacter sp.
ACATCAATTCCGGCGGCATCAAACATGCTGGCAAATGAATAATCATAAGCCGTAAGCATAGAAATATGCTGACCTGACGATTTCATTTTTTGTAATGTATTTGTAGTAATTCGTTTTACTTGAGGTGTGGAAGCACTCATTAAAAAAGTTTAAAAGGCAAGTTAGGAATATTATAAAGCAGAATCAGTGTTTTTTACTTTGTCATACAACATATGGATCAAGCCATCAGCAAGTCCTATTTTCGGAACAAAGATTTCTTCGGTATCTGCCCAACGCATCACATTTATATAAATCAGCAATGCGGGCACAATTACGTCGGCCCTGTCTTCACGCAAACGATAGACTGAAATGCGTTGTGTAAGAGAAAGGCTACTGAACTCCTTATAATAATTACGCAGTAGTTCAAGGTTCAAGGGTTTACCTTCTTTTCTTTTAGATAATGAAAATATCTTGTTGATATTTCCACCGGAGCCGATAGCTGTAATATGATGGTAACCCGTAGTTTTTTCTTTTATAAAGGATTTCATTTCATTCCAGCTTTCCTCGGAAACCTGGTTTTTCAGAAGCCTGATTGTGCCAATGTTAAACGATTCCTTAGCAACCAGTTTACCGTCGCTGAAAAAAGTAAGTTCGGTGCTACCTCCGCCAACATCTATATACAAATAAGACTCCTGGCTGTTTAAATTTTCTGCAATGTGATTCTCATAAATATAGGTCGCTTCTTCTTCGCCACTGATCACTTTTATATCGATACCGGTTTGATTTTTTACTTCCTGCAATACTTTTTTTGCATTTAATGCGTCCCGCATAGCTGATGTAGCTGCGGTGATATAATGTTTAACATTATATACATCTATCAATAGCTTATAGGATTGAATGGTTTTAACAAGCATTTCTGCTTTGGCTGGTGAGATCTCACCCTTTTCAAAAACATCAAAACCCAGCCGCAACGGCACCCTCACAAGTGTCAATTTCACAAACTCCGGTTTATTCTGCGGGCCAGCAATCACGTCTATGATCAATAATCTTGCTGCATTACTTCCAATATCAATTGCTGCTAACCTCAAGTGGTACTTCTATTTTTTGTTGTAAATAATTATAAATCTCAACCTGCGAACGTATTCTTTCTTCATCGGTCCGGATATACTGATTGGCCAGATCATTATCCAACCATCTGGATTTTACATTGTCGTTCAATTGAATGTAAAGTATGTCTTTTAATTCCTGTTTTATTCGTTCATCAAAAATAGGGCAGGAGGCTTCAACCCTGTGTTCCAGGTTTCGTAACATCCAGTCGGCCGAAGAAATAAACATTTTTTCTTTTCCATTATTATGAAACAACCAGACCCTTGCGTGTTCCAGGTACTCATCAACAATACTTACGGCCTTAACCGGGATTAAAAACTTTTCATTTTGCGAGAACATGCAGAAGATACCACGAATGATCAGGTTGATCTCTACGCCGGCTTTAGCAGCCTCACTTAATTCATTGATCAGATCTTCGTCAGATAAGGAATTCATTTTTGCAATGATCAAACCGCGGCCTTTTTTCTGTACGTTCTTAACCTCACTCTTAATCATTTTAATGACCTCTTTCTTGGCAAATGTTGGACTTGGAAGCAAAGTGTTACAGGCTTTTAAAAAATGGGTTCCTGTTTTATAATGTTCTATATAATTAAAAATGCGATTCACATCTGCCATGATGCTTCTGTTTGATGTTAGTAAGGAATGATCTGCATATACCCTGGAAGTGTCTTCGTTCAAATTGCCTGTACTAACAAATCCATATTGCACAATCCGATCCTGAACCCTTTTCCGAATCACACATATTTTTGCATGTACCTTCATATTTGGTATGCCAATCAACACTTTTACACCTTCATCTTCCAGTCGCACTTTCCATGCAAGATTAGCCTCTTCATCAAACCTTGCTCTGACTTCCAGCATAACCGTTACCTGCTTGCCGTTTCTAACCGCATTAATTAATGCGTTAATTATTTTTGATTGTTTAGCTAACCGGTAGGCTGTTATTTTTATAGAAGTTACCTGCGGATCAATAGCGGCTTCCCTTAGCAAATCCACCATAGGGTTGAATGAATGATATGGAAAGTGCAACATAATGTCTCTTTTCATAACCACATCGGTTACACGATTTTCAACGAGCAGGGGGTGATCAAATGGTTTTCGTCTTTTGCTTTCTCCTTTAAAGATTTCTTTCGGGAAATCCATGAAGTGCCTGAAATTATGAATACGGCCTCCGGGAATGATATTATCTCTTTTTGAAAGGTTGAATTTGCGGATGAGGTATTCCAATAAACCCGGATCCATTTCTTTATCATAAATAAAACGGACCGGTTTTCCCTTTCGGCGGTTTTTTAATCCTTTTTCAATTTTTTGGATCAATGAAGTTGAAATATCATTGTC
>DASTMJ010000017.1:0-5099 GCA_035714205.1 Flavisolibacter sp.
GGCTGGCATTCATCCGGGAACTGCGCCCCGTATCCTATCATTTAAATTATGCCAGCTATGATAATTTCTTACGGAAGAATAAGAGCGACCCCGGGGCAAATGAAAATCAGAACAGCCAATACAAGCAACATTTAAACGACAAAGCTAAAAAAACAGAAATCGGTTTCCTGGCCCAGGACGTTGACCAGACCGTACGTAAAAAAGGTTATGCTTTCAATGGTGTCTACGTCCCCCAGAATAGCGATGATAATTACGGGCTCGACTACAGCAAATTTGTAGTACCCCTCGTAAAAGCTGTCCAGGAGCAGCAACAATTGATCGAAGATCAAAATAAAAAGATAGACCTGCAGCAACAACAGATTGACCTGCTGATAAAAGAAATGCAATCGCTCAAAAAAGATCAGATCACTTTAAAGAATTAATCACCCGTTCATTATCATAAAACCCTTTTTATGAAGAAGATATTGATTGCCGTTTTTACTATCGTATCAATAACTACCAATGCGCAAAATGTAGGGATCGGCACACCCAACCCCCTCAACAAACTTCATGTTGCCGGGGGCTTCCGGTTAGACACATTAATCGGCGTCAATGGCGCGGGGCTGCTAAAACACGATGCAGGCGGGGTTGTATATGGATTAAAATTTACCGGCAATATAAATGACGTATTGCGGGGTGACGGCACATTTGGTACGGTAAGCACTGGCCCGGTGAACGGGGCCACCGGCTGGTTACTGGATGGTAATAGCGGAACCAATCCCTTATTAAATTTTATGGGCACCACAGATGACCAACCACTTATTTTTAAAATACGAAATACCAGGTCAGGGATCATCGATTCCTTATCGGGCAATACTTCATTGGGCTTCAAGTCTCTTTCATCGAACACAACCGGTAGAATTAATACTGCCCTGGGTTACAAATCCCTTTCAGGAAACATGAATGGAACTGGCAACATAGCCATAGGCTCACACAGCCTGCAGCTAAATAACGCAAATTACAACGTCGGCATTGGTGATTCCACCTTATATAACAATACATCGGGTAATGAAAACGTCGCTATTGGAACAGAGGTTTTAAAAAAGAATAGTACCGGGCATGTTAATATCGGCATAGGCACACTTGCTCTCGCCAATAACAACAGCGGCAGCCAGAATGCAGGTTTCGGCGTACTGGCACTATACAACAATACTTCCGGTCATAGGAATATTGCAGTGGGTGCAAATGCATTGTACGGCAATACAGAAGGCAGCCAGAATAGTGCCATTGGCTTCGAAGCCCTCTTTAGCAACACATTTGGAAAAAACAATTCAGCAATGGGTGCGCTCTCCATGCGGGAAAATAAAATCGGGGAAAATAATATAGCATTGGGACCAAGCGCACTGGAATCAAACATATCAGGGTCAAATAACGTGGCCATAGGTGCTAAAGCCCTGATCTTAAATACAGTCAGGAGTAACCTCGTTGCCATTGGCGATAGCGCATTATTTCATAATGGACGGGACGCTATTTCCTCAGCCGACGCAACGCGAAACACCGCTGTTGGCTCTAAATCTCTTTTCAGTAATACTACCGGATCGTTCAATACTGCTGTCGGAAACAGCTCTCTGGTAAACAATACTACCGGGAGAGGAAACACGGCAACAGGAAATAGTGCACTTGACAGGAATACTACCGGCAATTTTAATACTGCATTTGGCCAGGGCGCTAATCTTGCAAATACAATTGGAAACAATAACTCGGCCCTGGGTTATCAGGCACTCCTCTTAAATACTACAGGAAACAACAACTCTGCTCTTGGATACCAGGCCTTGTTTTCCAATGAAACCGGCCACTCTAATGTAGCCATCGGGACAGGAGCTTTAATGACTAACAATAGCAATAGCAATCTCGTTGCAATAGGCGATTCCGCTTTATATAATAATTCGACGGGTACTGAAAATACAGCCGTTGGATCTAAAGCCTTGTTCCAGAACCAGGTTGGAACCAGGAATACAGCTATTGGGTTTCAAACTCTTTATTTTAATACATCAGGCAGCAATACCGGTGTTGGATATTTTGCTTTAAGATCTAATACAAGCGGTGGAAACAATACCGCTACAGGAACCAATGCTTTACAAAATAATTCCATTGGGTTGCAAAATACGGCAAATGGCAGTAACGCTTTAGCAGGCAACACCGATGGCCGTGATAATACCAGCACCGGCTATACAGCTTTGTACTTAAATCAAAACGGTTCCTATAATACGGCCCTGGGTTCACAGGCACTGTACAATAACAACGCTTCTAACAATACAGCAATTGGTCGTAATGCTTTATTGGCAAATACTGGTGGCACCTCCAACACGGCAGTGGGCTATAACTGCATGCAAAATCTCACCACCGGTCATTGGAATACCGCAATAGGAACACTGGCTGGCCCCTCCCTGGGGAATCTCAACAACACAACTGCCATCGGTTTTAACGCATTTGTAAATGCAAGCAATAAAATACGCATCGGCAATTCAGCCATTACTGTTATTGAAGGACAGGTTGCTTATACATTTCCTTCAGACGGGAGGTTTAAAACAAATATTACTGAATCAATCAAAGGCCTTGCTTTCATTATGAAACTCAGACCTGTTGCCTATAATTTTCAAACAAGTAAATATGATGCCTTTATCAATGGAGACGTAAAGTTTGTTTCAGCAATAAACTATACTGAATCAGAAGATCTTCGACACAATGGTTTTATCGCACAGGAAGTAGAAAAAGCCGCTAAGGAAAGCGGGTATGAATTCGATGGAGTCATTGCACCAAAAAATAAAAACCAAACCTATGGTTTGTCTTATTCCCAGTTCGTTGTCCCTCTTGTAAAAGCGATACAGGAACAACAAAACATTATTGAAACACAACAAAAGATGATCGATGAACTGTTGAAACGTGTAGAAGCTCTCGAAAAAAAATAGTTTCATTTTAAACATAAGAAATGAAAAAGATAGCCTTAATAAATGTATTCAGTTTCATCGCTTGTCTTTCTTTTAGCCAGGAAGCGTTGAAAATACAAAATGGCGGAAGCATTACCATCCAGGAAGGCGCAGAACTGGTTTTGCAGGGCGGACTTACCCTTGAACATGGCAGCAGCCTGTTTAACAACGGAACAATTGCTTTAAAGAATAATACGGTTGCCAACAGCAGCAACTGGGCCGATAATTCCATCCTGGGAGCTTTAACAGGAACGGGTATCGTCATCTTCAACAGTACACATCCGCAGCAGTTCACAGGCCCTTCCAATTTTTATACGGTATACATCAACACCAATGACCTGACCATTAACAGTGACCTGAATATTTCCAACCTGCTGCGTTTAATAAAAGGTAAGGTCAATACAGCAAATTACGTTCTTGCCCTGGTCAACACCGCTGCTACATCCCTCGAAAACGACGCAACCAACACGGGCTATTCCAATAGTTGGGTCAATGGAAACTTCCGCAGGTCCATTGCAACCAATACAAGCACCTATGAGTTTCCGGTTGGCAATGCCGAACGAAGCAACCTCCTGAAATTTTTAAACAACAATATCACGGGCATATCTTCACTCACCTCCTCGTTTATGGCCAAACCAGGTACTGATGCAGGATTGAATGTTACAGAAAACGGGAACACCTATACAGCAGTGAACAATGGCGGCGTTTGGAAACTGGTTCCAAACACATCTGCCACCGGCGGCAACTATGCCCTGCACCTGTATTTCAACGGGTTTACAGGCTTAGTGGATAATGGTTTTGGAATCCTTCGCCGTCCCGATGCAAGTTCCGATGCGGCCGATTGGACCGTACCCCCTGGCAGTTTACTGGAGCCCCTGGACGGAACCGGCCGCATGCTCAGTGACGGATTTGCAAGACGTTACAATCTTTCCAATTTCAGCCAGCTTGGCATTGGTGAATTTAACCCGGCAACTCCATGCGGGATCACAGGACAATCACAGGTCTGTGTCGGCTCAATAAATAATATTTATGCAGCCCCACCCGGCATGACTACCTATTTCTGGACAGTTACAGGTGCAGGGATCGCAGGCTCTAACACAGAACAAACAGTAAACATTACCGTACCTGCAATGGGCGCCACATTCACCATACACTTAATGACCACATTAAATGGTATTGCATCCGAATGTTCAAAAACCGTTACCATTTCGTCTACCCCTGCCTGTGAAATTTCCGGGGCTGATAATTTATGTGGGTTATCAACTAATAACACCTACACCGCACCTGCTAATATGAGTACATACTTCTGGACGGCTTCAGCTGGACTCCAGATCGTAGGATCAAATACGGGTTCTTCTGTAAATGTAACCGCTACAGCCCCGGGTCCGCAACTTCTCACGCTGAATGCTACCTGGCTCAGTGGTTGCGTTAGCCAATGCAGCAAAATGATCAATGTAACACCGGTGGTTCCATGCAGCATAACGGGCGATGCCAGTGTCAACGCCGCAACCATAAATAATGAATATATGGCACCGGCAGGTATGGATTCCTATAATTGGTCCGTCAGTGGCAATGGGTCCATCATCGGATCAGCTACGGGTTCGTCCGTAAACGTAACAGCCGGAACATCGGGCAGTTTTACACTAACACTAACCACCACATTGGATGGTTGTTCCCGTACCTGCCAGGTAACGGTTACAATTATTCCTGTCTTTACGTACACCTGTAACATCATTGGTGTGTCTGAAACTTGTAAAGGAATTACAGAAACATTTACCGCGCCACCGGGTCTTGACAGCTATGAATGGAACGTCACGGGCAATGCTTCCATCGTGGGCCCGGCTAATGAATACACAGTTAGAATAACTTCAGTTGCCGCCGGAAGTTATACCATCACATTGCAGACCATGGAAAACAACGTTGCCTGCTCAACCGCAAAAACAGTAAATGTCATTGAATGCGTAACCGCCTGTACATACACCCAGGGATTTTATAG
Organism: Flavisolibacter sp.; assembly: GCA_035714205.1. Classification (GTDB taxonomy): domain Bacteria; phylum Bacteroidota; class Bacteroidia; order Chitinophagales; family Chitinophagaceae; genus Flavisolibacter. The sequence goes on from DASTMJ010000017.1 coordinate 4,963, forward strand.
CAATCCAAAAGCAGGATCATGCTATAATAATTCTGGCACAAACCTGGCATCCTCACAACATATGCTGGCAGCCTTTGGCACCACAGCCAGCAGGGTATTTGGAAACGTTGCGAACAAAAGATACTTCACCTTATATA
>DASTMJ010000018.1:0-43000 GCA_035714205.1 Flavisolibacter sp.
TTCTGATAAAACCAATGAAAATTTAAAAACCGGCATGTCAAAAGAATGGGTATTGAAGGAAATGATACATGAAGACAGCTATAATCTGCCACGTCATTATGTTTTTTATTACAACCACAGGCGGTCAGTGGATTCCATACAGGTTTCAGGTAATGCAAACTATACATATAAGGTATATTATAAAGGTTCAAAAATTGATTCGGTTACCCTCGTTCAAAATGGAGTGATTCAATCTGTAAATACTAATTTTCAATACAAGGGAAATACTATTTCGTACTATGATTATTATTGCCGCATTTGCGGCCAGCAAACTCCAAATACCTATTTGTTCAACTATGATCATAAAAAGAAGATTATCTCCATAGAAAAGGATGGAAATCCCTACATGCAATTAACCTATGACAACTACAACAATGTGATTCAATGGAACTCAACTTCACAATCATCATTTACATATGATAACTATTTGAATCCCTTGTATTATATAAACAACCTTTTCGCCATTTTTGTGGAAGAACCTTTTATCTGGTATTATGCTTTCAGCCAACATAATTCAACATCAAGATCATACGCCGGCGGTACAACGATTTTTTATCAGAATGAATATAATACAAGTGGTCAGCTTGTTACCAAATCATTTAATGATCCGCAGGAAAACGGTCAGAACACCTATTCTTTCCTGTACAATTAACCACAAACACCTAAATAAAAAATGGCCAGCTTATGCCGGCCATTTTTATTTGTAAACGATTAAGGTTACCTGGTAAAGACATTTGCGTCCAGGGGTATGTCTCTTTTCAACATCTCGTTACGGTTAGCCATTTCCCAGGCCGTGTAGAAAACCAGTTGTGCCCTGCGGGCCAGTAACGGGTAATTTATTTTATCAGGCGTGTCAGTTGGCTTGTGGTAATCCGATCCCAACATTCCGTCATAATAAAAAATAATAGGCACACCGTGTTTTGCAAAATTGTAATGATCGCTCCTGTAATAAATACGGTTCCTGTCATTGGGATCATTGAATTTATAATCCAGCTGGAGCTTGGTGTATTTTTTATTGGCCGCTTCGCTGATGGGTTTCAGTTCTGAACTTAGTTTATCATCACCTACCACGTAAACATAGTTAACGGTATCACCTTTCCTTGATGTATCGCTTCGGCCGATCATATCTATATTAAGATCAGCTGTGGTTTTTTCTAACGGGTAAACCGGGTTGCTTCCGTAAAATTCAGAACCCCACAAGCCTTTTTCTTCACCACTTACTGCCATAAATACAATTGACCGGCGTGGACCTTTTCCCGCAGCCTTTGCCTTGGCAAACGCTTCTGCCAGTTCAATAACCGATACAGTTCCTGAACCGTCATCATCTGCACCATAGTATATTACTGAATCACCTCTTTTACCCAGGTGATCATAATGCGCTGTAATAAATAAATATTCATCTTTCAGATCGGTGCCGGGTAACAAACCCAATACATTGCTGCTCTGCTGCACAAGGGTTTCTTTTTTAACCTCCAGCATTATATTGGATTGGTAGGTTTTTACAATGGCGTTGTTATTTTTTACAGCCTCATACTCGCTTCCAATGATTGCTTTGGCAACCGCTTCGGAAATAGAATACTGTTGTGGCGTTAGTGTTCTTCTGAACCCATTCAAACTTAAACTTCCTTTGCGGCTTAATGGGCTTGTACGGGGATAAGCTGAACTTACAGAAAGAACACCTGCAATTCCTTTTGTTTGAAGCAAGCCGGCCAATCCACCACCTTGTGCTCTTGGGCCCGCAGGTACAATGCCTACTATCATTAATAATTTACCGGTAAGATTGGCATTTCTTAAAGAGTCAATTGAATTGGAACCAATCAAAACAACTTCACTAAAGCGAAGCGTGGCAGGAATATTATTGGGCGAAGGATTGAAATCCTGGTCTAAAGAAAAAGCTTTTCCATTCACTTCCAGGGAAGCCTGGGTTAGAGAGTCCTGGTAAACATTAAACATCATTTGGTAAGAATCTTTATTACCAGGCTGCAAACCAATTTGTTTAAACTGGTTTTCAATGTAGGCAGCGGCTTTCCTTTGACCTTCTGTTGCTGTTTCACGTCCTTCCATTTCAGGACCAGCTACAATGTATAAATGCTTTTTCAGGTCATTGGCAGTTATGGTTTTGGCAAAGGTTTCCGGTTTTTGCGCAAAACTGTTTAATGTGCTTATTACAAGCACCAAACTCAGAATTTTCTTCATTATTAAGTACTAAATTTTAGGTGACAAATTAAATACAAGCCATTTTTTCTACGCGGTTTTGATGACGGCCGCCTTCAAATGCTGTAGTTAAAAAAATATTGATCATTTCTTCTGCTTCGGGTGTGGGAACAAACCGTGCAGGTATACAGATGATATTGGCGTTGTTGTGTTGACGGGCCAGTCTTGCCACATCAGCATTCCAGCAAATGGCTGCTCTAATCCCCTGGTGCTTGTTAGCAGTAATCGCAACTCCGTTGGCAGATCCACATATTAAAACACCCCAGCCTGCTTCGTCCGATTCAACGGCATTGGCAACAGGATGGGCAAAGTCAGGATAATCTACTGAGTCAGCACTGTGAGTTCCAAAATCTTTAACTGACAAACCTTTATTTTCAAGGAGGTTCACAAGTACGGTTTTAAATTCAAAACCGGCATGATCGCACCCAATAGCCACGTGTTTTGATAAATCAAATGTTGAATTCATAAAGCCTTTTTGCAAATGTAATGAAGTTAGATGCACTGGTTTGATGTTGAACCCATTAAGGACCGGTAATACCAGCTTTTAACTATTTTGCTGATAAGAATGGCGAACGGTGCAGTGAATGACACAACCAACGTTGAATACTGCACAATAGCTTGTGCCACAATCATACTAACAGGAATGTAATAAAGGAAAGGTTAGCTCCACTCTTTTGCATCTTCTTCCGCTCTTTCCTTATCTACCCTGCGGGCCAAAATAATGCTGATCTCGTACAATAACATAAGTGGAAGTGCAACGGCAAGCTGGCTGATGACATCGGGGCCAGGGGTAATTATGCCGGCTACAATAAAAATAATAACTACCGCATATTTACGGGCTTTAGAAAGGTAAACAGCAGTAACCAATCCAATTTTAGCCAGGAAAAAAATGACAAGTGGCAATTGAAATGCAAGTCCGCTGCCTAATACCAGCGGTAGCATCATATCAATATAACTGTTGATGGTCCACCGGTTTTCGATGATCTCATCAAGCTGAAAATGAAAAAAGAAATTTAAAGCATAGGGAGCAACTACAAAATAACCAAATGCCACGCCGGTAAAGAACAGGAAAGAAACCCAAAAGATCACTCCCCGGGTGCGGTTCAATTCTTTTTTGGTTAATGCCGGTTTTATAAAATCCCAAAACTGTGCAAATACATACGGAAATGCTATGATCAAACCACTAACTAAAATAACCGTGAACCACATACTGAACTGGCCGGATACAATGGTACTTTGCATTTTTAGGTCAATTCCCTCCATACATAAGGCGTTGCCAAGGTTGAGGGATTTACCGATTTTACAAATAACGCCATAGGTAGGGAAACTATCATGGGTGGGCCCCAGCAGCACTTGTTTAATTATGAACTTGTTGAATATTCCTGCAACAATAGCTCCTATGGCAATGGCCACAACACTTCGGAACAGGTGTCCACGCAATACTTCCAGGTGGTCAATAAATGACATCTCTGCCTGTTCTTCTCCTCTTTTTCTTTTAAAAATACTTAGGGCCATTGTTATAAAAGTGCGGCAAAGATAAATGCTGATTCATTGGAATATAAAGGAACGGGTAAAATGAAGAAGCGCAAACGCAGATTTTTACGCTTATCAAACAATTCATTTTAAGATTTTGAGCTTTACCATTTCAATACGGGTATCGCTTACGCTTAAAATATCAAATTCAAAATCATCAATAATAATGCGTTCTTTTTGATAAGGAATGGTTTCATGATGGTTGATGATATACCCGGACAAGGTTTCTGATTCATTAGGCGGAAATTCAAGATCATATTTTTCTGAAATATAATCCAGTTCCAGCCTGCCCGAAAAAATGTACTCGTTCTCCGCCAGTCGTTTTTCCACAAATTCTTCGCTATCGTATTCATCATGTATTTCACCAAAAATCTCTTCTAAAAGATCTTCCATGGTTACAATGCCCGCCGTACCACCAAATTCATCTACTACCCAGGCAATACTTTTGCGGTCTTTTGTAAACTTGCCGATCAGGTCTGTAGCACTCATGCTTTCTGGAACTGCCGGAATAGGCAATAAAATAGACTGTAGTTCCTGCGGCTGTTTAAACATATCCAGTTGGTGTATATACCCAACTATGTTATCAATATTATTTTCATATACAATAAGCTTACTCAGCTTGGTGTCCATGAATTTTACCCGGGCTTGTTCCGGCGTGGCCTTTATTTCAATTCCAATAATCTCCTTCCGCGGCACCAGGCACTGGCGTATTTTCACCTTTGGCAATTCCAGTGCATTCTCAAATAATTCTGTATTCAGTTCCTGAGCTTCAAAATCGTTATCGTTGTTTTGCTGGAATAATGTATCAAGTGTTCCGCTGGATAAGCTGTCCTTGGTATGGCGCATCCGCACATTAAAAATATATTTCAATACCCAGTCGGACAGGTTTAGAAACATACCCGCTATCGGCTGTAATAACTGGTAAAATATATTGATCAGCCAGACCATGCGGGACAAGATCCAGTTACTATGTGCTCTGAAGATGGCCCTGGGAATAAATTCTGCAAAAATGAGTACAATAAAGGTAGCCAGCACAATATCAAGTACAAGGCGGGCCAGGTCATAGTTTAAACCAATAAGATTCCAAAGTGGGTAGGTAACCTGGGTAAATAACAAGGCAAAACAAACAAGGAATAATGTAAACCCTAAAAGTGTTGTGCTTAAAAAAGCTTCGGGGTTTTCAATAAGCTTCGACAACAGGATGGCACTCTGACGGCCCTGCTTTTTTTTAAGCTCAATACCAAAACGGTTTGCGCTGTAAAAGGCCATTTCAACACCTGCAAAAAAACCCATCATCAAAATGGTAACAATAAACCAGATCAGTGTGGTAGCTGCTATCATCATCCGGGTAAAGATATAAAAACTGGCGGGAGCTAACCTAGAAAGGAAGAAACAATCTCCTCTGCTTCTTTACAGGCATTTTTAAGATCGCTGTTTAGAATAATATGATGAAAAGAATGCTTGAAAGTTATTTCATACGATGCTTTACTTACCCTGGCATTTAACGACTCTTCGCTTTCGGTGCCTCTCCCCTGCAGTCGTCGTTTTAATTCGTCTACACTTGGTGGTTCAACAAAAATAGATAGGGTAGTTTCAGGAAATTGCTGCTGAACATGAATGGCTCCTTTCACATCAATATCCAGCACCGGTATTTTTCCTTCATTCCAGATGCGGTGCAGTTCAGATTTTAAAGTCCCGTAATATTTACCCTCGTATACCATTTCCCATTCAATAAATTCTTCGTGCTGAATCTTATTGGTGAATTCTTCCTCGTTCATGAAATAATAGTCTACCCCGTTCTTCTCTGCCCCTCTTGCCTGACGGGTTGCTGCTGAAACAGAAAAAGCCAGCTTATCAGAATATTTGTTCAATAAATGCCTGGTAATGCTTGTTTTACCGGCACCCGATGGTGCCGTAATAATGATAATCTTTTGTTGGGTATTAATAGTCATAACAAGGCTGCTAAGTTAGGGAACAGTTACCAAGTGAATACCCGTTAAAACAGCGGAACTATTTAAAGCAACACTACCAAAAGTGAAATTATAGTTTAAAGTATCATTTGGCTATATATCCAACTTATCAAGCCATTACCTTTAAGTTGTGCAACACATCGAGTTTTTTCATAAGGAACATTTTCAATTTAATTATCACCGCAAAAAAGCCAAACGGTCCTTATCTCATTTTATAGATTTTTTTTGGGAAACCAATTTTGATGCACTGTATAAACAATATCCGGACGGTTTCTCAGATGCACTTTTCCCCAATATTGGTTATACATACCTCATCAATCTGGGAACACCGTTTGTTATGCAGTTGGAAAATGAATCCTATGAAATGCGTTCAGATGGGTTTTTACCCAGGTATAAAAACATGATCTGCCACCATTCAACAGGGAATAAAATCTTCGGAATAAAATTCAATGTATCACCTGTCATCTTCGAAAAAAAGATCAACTTTTCCGAATACAAAGAATACATTTTTCCATTGGCCTACCTTATGGATAGAAAGATCATTGAAAAAATAAAAACAGCCGGCTCCTTTGATAAACGAGTGGATATTGTATATGATTATTATGATCGCATTATTGAGAAATATTCCGGTTCCTTAACCCAGGTTAATGTAGTTACACAAATTTTGAAAGAATGTAATGAACAGAACAGGTTTGATGTTTCTATTGAGCAATTAGCCGATCAGTATAGTATCAGTGCCCGAACCTTACAACGATATTTTGAAGCAACAACCAGCATCACCAGCAAACAGGCATTGCAGATCATACGCATCCGCAAAGCCGTTGAAGAACTGGTAGAAAAACCTGGGGAGTTTCGTTTTGCTGCGTACGGTTATTACGATTACAGCCATTTTTATAAACACCTGAAAAGCTTCGTCAACAACCATACAATAACATTGATCAACCCGCATCTAAGGTTGTTGAAGAAAACGAAAATGGAAACAGGTCATAAATAAAGAAAGTGCCTTATTGCTAAGACACTTCTTTCATCTTCAATTGCTCTGCTTCTGGGAATTATATTAATTAGCGCCAGCCCTCTGGCGTTCTTCTTCAGAGGCTGTTGTTCTGCGACGTGCTGCCTGCACTTTATTATTTCCAAAACGATAGGTAAAACTTAAATTACCAACTCTCGATTCCCTGTAGGCGTGCCAGTTTTCAACATAACTGCCTTTGTACTCAACTTTTGCTTTTGGTAAATTGGTCCAGAAAATATCAGTCACATTTAGACGTACCGTACCCTTCCCTTTTAAAATTGTCTTTTGTAAACCGGCTGCAAGTCCCCATTGTGGCTCAAGCACCATATAACCATACCGCCCACCCGTATTTAAATTGGCATTCAGTTCAGCGGTCCAACCCTTATTGAAAGTAAAGCTGTTGTTGGTGCGGATGTTGGCAGCCGGTGCCCCATCATTTAACTGCACACCGCTAAGGTTACCGTTGAATTTGTTATAATAAAGATTGAAGTTATTCATCATGTTCCACCACTTACTAATGCGCACCGGTACGGTGGCTGTTATACCCAGATAATCAGATGACTGGAGGTTAACCGGTATCTGAACTGTGATATTTGAATCCTGGCCGGGTTTGATCTCGAAGGTGGGAATAACATCAAGGATCTTGGATAACACAATGTTCTGGGGATTTTTTGTATGACTATACCCTGCTGTAAAACTGATGCTTTTTAATGTGTAGCTTAATTCATACGACCAGGTGGTTTGCGGTTTCAGCAAAGGTTCTCCGGTAGAATAAATGGTAGCATCAACCTGGAAAAGGAATGGATTGAGTTGCGAATAACCCGGGCGGTCAATTCTGCGGCTTACAGAAGCCCCAATTGTTTTTTCTTCGGTCAGTTTATAATTCACAAATGCACTGGGGAACAATTGAAAATAATCATTTTTAAATCTCCTGTCGCCCTTTACCTGTCGGGTACTCAGGTTGGTTTGTTCTCCACGCAGCCCCAGCTGGTAATTAAACTTTTTGAACTCCTTGCTGTAATTGATATAACCCGCATTGTTGTACTCTTTATAATAAAAACGGTTCGTTTTAGTTTCATCAACCACTGTTTCATCGGGCATCACATTATAAAATTGCGCATCATTGTCCGATGTTACATAACTTGTTTTATAACCAATCTCCAGCTTTGCACCTTTTTTTAAAGGATGTACATAATCCAGTTTGGCCGTTTGTAAGGTCAATTCCCCTTCCTGGTCTCCATCCAGGATATCATCTTCTTTCCGCTTGGAATTATCCAGGTTATAGAAGTAAGATGCGGTGCGGGTAAGGGATTTATTATTGAAGACTCCGTAGTCCACATCTGCCGTTAGCTCTCTGCCCAGGCTGTCAATTTTATATTTAAAATTGATGTTGCTTACTATGTTCTCAAAGTGATCATTGTTGGTGCTGATAGAATTGAACTTAAAATCCGGCTGAAACAATTCATCATTTACAGTGGTTCCAATATCGGCTCTCCGGGTAAACTTGTTGAAATTGCCATTGACAACAAATCCTAAAATCGTTTTATTCGAAGGAAAAAAATCAGCACCCACACGAACGGTGTTGGATTTGAAAGGAGCTGTTGAATAATTGTCTTTATCATCTGAACCCTGTAGCACACCATTCTCATAAAAATTACGGTTGATGACCAGGTGGTTCAGATTTTTGCGGTAGCTATAATTATAGTTTCCGAAGATGTTCATGATTTTATTCCGGAAGTTGAAGGTTGCACCGGCATTGGCTTTAGGATAAATTCCCTGGCCATAACCGGCTGTTAAGGTTCCGTTTGTTCCCAGCCGCTGGTCTTTTTTCATCCGTATATCAATAATCCCCGAATTACCGGCTGCGTCATATTTAGCTGAAGGATTTGTAATGATATCGATGCGTTCTATTGTATTACTAGGCAATCCTTTTAAATAATTGGCCAGGTCAGCTCCCGACATAGGCGTTGGTTTGCCATCGATCATAATAATTACACCGGCACGGCCTCTTAAACTGATGATATCATTCTGATCTACCGTAACCCCGGGAGATTGCTCCAGGATATCCAGGGCAGAACTACCGGCCCCCGTAATGCTGCTTTCTACATTTACCACAATTCGATCATTCAATTTCTGAATAAAGGGTTTTTTGGCGCTAACTACAACTCCCTGCATAGCAGTGGAAGGTTTTGAACTCAGCGAAACAGCCGGCAGGCTTAACAAAGATGTTTCAAGAGAAAAAGGCGCTGAATAAAACGTATTAAATCCAATGGCCGTAATACGAAACAGATACGAACCTGCAGGAATGTTTTCAAACTCTGCTAATCCCAACTTATCTGTCAGGGCAGTTTTTACCAGCGTTGAATCATTGCTTCTCAACAGTTCTGCTGTGGCGCTTTCCACCTTTGTATTCTGGTCTGATGTAACGGTAATAGAAATAGTACCCCGTGCCGCCTGTGCAAAGGCAAATTGGGTAGCGCAACTAAATACTATTACAAGTACAATTAATCTCATGTCAATGTGTTTTACCCAAAAAACCGAAGAAAAAGCCAGCTAAAATGTTGAAACTATTCAAAGCGCATATCTGCTTCAATGGAAGGAAATAAGACGTTTTATACGAAAAATATCGTGTCAGTTTTTTACATGAATAAAATTTGTTTCCAGGATCAGGTGTAATCCTTCAATTTTGCGTCATGAATTTTAATATTGAAGAAATTAACCGCCTCGTACGAAGCCGTCGCTCCACATTCCCAAAACAGTTTGAAGAAGGTAAAAAAGTAGACGATTCCATTATAGAACAAGTACTTGAGAACGCCACCTGGGCTCCAAGCCATGGCAATATCCAACCCTGGCATTTTGTAGTGTTTACAGGTAAAGGCCTCCAAAAACTGGCCACTTTTCAAAGTGAATTATATAAAGAAAGTTCAGGGGAAAAGTTTAAAGAAGCTACCTATCAAACCTTGCAAACCAATCCTCTGAAAGCATCACACGTCATTGCCATATGCATGAAGAGGGATCCGAATAAAAAATTTCCCGAAGTAGAAGAATTGGCAGCTGTATCAACTGCTGTACAAAACATGTATTTGACCATAACGGCCTACGGCATTGGCGGTTACTGGACCACAGGTGGCATTACCTACAACGAAAAAGCCAAATCATTTTTTGGTTTAGGCGAAGATGATAAATTGATGGGCTTTTTTTATATAGGTCATATTGCTGTGCCTTCACCAGCGAAAAATAGAAAACCACAAGAAGAGACCATAACCTGGGTTAAGGATTAATTACAGTCTTTTGATTTCTGCACCTAATTGTTGCAAACGCTTATCTATATATTGATAGCCACGGTCAATCTGGTCGCTGTTCTGAATAATGCTCCTGCCTTCGGCACTCAGCGCAGCGATCAGCAAAGCCACGCCGGCTCTTATATCGGGAGAGCTCATGGTAATGCCTCTTAATTTGAATTTTCTTTCCAATCCAATAACCGCCGCCCTGTGTGGATCACATAAAATGATCTGTGCACCCATCTCTATCAGCTTATCAACAAAAAACAAACGGCTTTCAAACATCTTTTGATGAACCAAAACTGAGCCTTTGGCCTGGGTAGCCACAACCAACACAATACTTAAAAGATCGGGAGTAAAACCTGGCCATGGGTGATCATAAATGGTAAGAATACCGCCATCCATATAGGTTTGAATTTCATACATATCCTGCGCCGGTATGTGAATATCATCTCCAATAAGATCAATGCGGATGCCGAGTTGCCGGAATTTCTCAGGAATGACACCGAGGTATTCAACATTTGCATTCTTAATAACAAGCTCACTTTGGGTCATTGCTGCTAAACCAATAAAAGAACCGATCTCGATCATATCGGGTAGAATTCGGTGAGATGTACCGTACATTTCTTCTACACCCTCAATAACCAGCATATTGCTCCCGATGCCGCTGATGTTGGCTCCCATACGGTTCAGCATTTTACATAGTTGCTGCACATACGGCTCGCAGGCTGCATTGTAAATAATGGTAGCTCCCTTAGCCATTACAGCAGCCATTACCACATTGGCTGTACCGGTTACTGATGGTTCGTCCAGCAACAGGTATTTTCCTTTTAAACCTTCGGTTGTAAAATAAAAAAATCCATCTTCAGGATAATATTGATAACTGGCTCCCAGCTTTTCAAACCCAATAATATGCGTATCCAAACGCCTCCTGCCAATTTTATCGCCACCGGGTTTGGGTATAAATGCTTTTTTAAAACGACCCAGCATCGGTCCCGCCAACATTACTGATCCACGTAAGCGTCCGCTTTTCTTTTTAAAATCTTCACTGCGCAAATAATTCAGATCTACCTCATCGGCCTGGAAAATACAGGTGTGCCGGTCCGGCCGTTCCACCTTCACCTTCATTTCCTGCAATAACTCAATAAGATTATTTACATCCAGGATATCAGGAATGTTGGTAATCGTAACTTTTTGATCTGTCAGCAATACGGCGCTGATCACCTGCAGCGCCTCATTTTTTGCACCTTGTGGTGTGATTTCTCCTTTTAATTTTTTCCCGCCTATAACCTCGAACGATGACATGTGTAGTAGTTAAAAATGTATGATGTGTTACCGGGCTGCAAATTACTTGCTAAAAACAAAAAAGGCTGACAAAACATGTCAACCTTCCACTTTGATATTTTCAGTTTCTCAAAATCGTTTTTTTCCGAATTTCTGACCACCGCCACGTTTATCATTCCGGCCGCCTCCGCCGCCACGGTTGCTTCCGAATTTACCTCTTTGTCCACCCCTTCCATACCCCCGGTCGCGATTGTCCCGGTCCTGTGATGGACGATAAGCTTTTACATACGGCGTATTGGTAAACTCCAGTTGCCCTTGAGTAATACTGGTCAACTCACTTTGAATGGCATCATCATGCACAACATCCTTATGCCAGTTATTGTAAGCCAGCTTCATATAATAGGCAATGGCATTGGCAAATCCCTGGCGTTTATCAGGATTTTCTTCCTTTAAAGCTTTATTGATAACCAGCTCAAGATTTTTACCCAGGTGCGAGTATTTGGGATATCGTTTTGGATAAGGTATGGGTGCCGGTTTGGCCTTATAGGTTTCTTTTTGGGGAATGGGATAGGGACTATCCACATCAAGCTTGAAATCACTGATATAAAAAAGATGATCCCATAATTTATGCCTGAAGTCCTCTACATTTTTAAGGTGCGGATTTAAAAATCCCATAAGTTCAATTACCACGTATGCCTGCTTCTGACGACGTTCCCTGTCTTCTATGCTCAACAGGTGCTCCACCATTTTTTGAATATGGCGTCCATACTCCCGCATTGTAAGGTAATTCCTGGTTGTATTATATTCCATCAAAGCAAATGTAGTAAACCCGCCGAGAGTAGCAACATTCCGGAAAAAAATTATGATTATCCTGCTTTTATCACTGCCTTTCACAACCGGTTAAAGCCGCTGATACCAATTTTAGATTTTAGTGTAACATATCAATGCTTACTTCGTTATACGAAAACTTTCGTCAAATAACATAAACCTAAAATCATTTAGTATGAGAAAAATTCTTTTCCTGGCATTGTCAGCCTTCATCCTTAACCAGGTGGCAACAGCGCAGGATGAACATGAAACCATTGAAGGAAACGGAAAATTAGTTACCAAAGAAATCCCTGTTACCTCTTTTGATGCTTTAAAGGCCAGTGGTGTATACGAATTAAAATTATCCCAGGGCAGTAAAGAAGCGGTTAAAATTGAAGCCGATGAAAATTTATTGGAGTTATTTGAAGTAAAAAATGAGGGTAATCAATTGGTGATTGAAACAAAAAAAATGAAAAATAAAAACCTCAAAACAAAAAATAAAATGAGGGTTTATATCACATTTAAAAATCTAAAAAGCATGGAGCTGGCAACAGTGGGTAATGTTTCCTCTGATGAACAGTTAAGCTTTAATGACCTGGAGATGAATAACAGGTGTGTAGGAAATGTTGACCTGAAGTTGACTGCAAATAAGATCCATATTAAAAATACAAGTGTTGGGGATGTGAAACTGGACGGAAAGGCAGATGAAGCTGTTGTAAAAAATACAGGAGTGGGATCGCTAAAGGCAGGCAGTTTTGTGGTGCAAACTATGAATATTGAAAATACCGGAGTGGGTGGTGCTGATGTGAATGCTGAAAAAGATTTGAAAGTGAAAGATTCTTTCTTAGGTAAAGTAAAAAACAAAGGCAATGCGCCTGTACGTAAAATGAATAAAGTTCGGGTGTAAAAAATCCAACGTCAATGATGCGGCCCTGCTTTGCAGGGCCGTTTTAATTTATACTTCCCGGTAATGCTTTTAAACCTTTTTCTTTTTCAAAATGCTCCAGTCTGTTTCTTCTGCTATAATCGTATTACTTAACACACCCAGTTGGTCAATTTCCAATTCAACAACATCGCCATCTTTCAGCCATTGTTCCTGGTAAGCAGGATCGTTTAATTTGCCGGTGCCATTCAATTCAAGGAAACATCCGGTTCCAACAGTTCCGCTCCCGATAATATCGCCTGGATAAAGATCCACACCATACGATGCTCGTTCAATGATTTCGGCAAAGGTCCAGTCCATATCACTCAAATTACCTTCACTAACCTGCACACCATTTACACGGCAACTCATTTTCAGGTTCCATGATTTGCCGGTATGACCTTCTTTGGCAGGCACTTCAAAATCCTGTAATTCATCCAGGGTAACCAGCCATGGGCCAATAGTTGTGGCAAAATCTTTTCCTTTTGCCGGCCCCAGGTTTAGCAGCATTTCTTCCATCTGTAACCTTCTGGCACTAAAATCATTCATGATCATAAGACCGCCAATGTATTCATCCGCTTCTTCAGCCCTGATGTTACGGCCAGCCTTGCAAATTACAATGGCGGCTTCCAGTTCAAAATCAAGTTTTTCAAAATGGTCGGGCATACAATACACCTCACCAGGCCCTTTCACGCTGTGGTGATTGGTAAAATAAAATATGGGGTACTGGTCAAATTCAGCGATCATATCAGCCTTGCGGTTTCTGCGGGCCGCAGCAACGTGTTGCCGAAAAGCATAACCATCCCGGCAGGAAGTTGGAAATGGAACAGGTGCCAGCAGTTGCACACTGTCAACAGCTATACCTTTACCTCTTGCAATTTTCTCTTCATCAATCATTACAATTCCGGCTTGCGCTGTTGATACCACATCCTCCCAGTAATTTAAAAACATACTCATATTACCGGGTAGGTCGGGATGTACCGTTTCCAGGTCAAATAAAAGATCATCTACCAGCAATGCCAATTGATCACGATCGTCTTTCAGGTAAGAAACCAATTTCATAAACTTCTTTTTGAGTGGCCAAAAATAGTGCAGTTGTATAGTACTACAACAGAACTATTAATGCATTACCAATAAAGAAGCTGAAATTATTATTCCATTTCCTCTATAATATCTGAAATACTTGTAGCCCCTGTATTATTATCAGGTTCTAGCAAACATTCCACCCGGTGCAGCAGGTAATCAAAGTGAAAGGGTTTAGGTAGTAGTTCATCTGCACCAAATAACAATGCCCTGCCGGTACTGTAATCATAGCCCGACATAATGATGACTTTTATTGGGTTGACTGCATTATTTTTTGCTTTCCAGCAAAGCTGTCGTCCATCTTCACCATTCACATTAATATCCAACAGTAATAAATGAGGAGAGAATTGTGATATGATCTCTTCGGCTTCGGGAAGACTGGCTGCCGTTTCTACGGCAAAACCTTCTCTGTCTAACTGACGTTCAAGCAACATCAGTAAATCAATATCATCGTCAATAATGAGGATCCTTTTGGGAAGGCCTTCAAACATAGCACACATGTTCAAACAAATTGGTTTATCAATTGGATTAGCAACGGCTTTCAGCAGATAGGATTAATGGTTTTCAAAGGATGCAAAAAAATAAAAGACGGATACCGGTTAAACGGGTCTTTCAAGGGGATAGGATAAAGAAGAAGTTGACTGATATTGGATTGGTTTTCCTGGATATGGATAACAAAAACTTACTGGACGGTTTTAGGACATTGGAACGGATTGATGTTGTATCAATCAACTTCTGACACAAAACTACATTGGAAGGTAAAGCTAGACAAGAGCAGTTTTAACCAATTTTTCAGTTATGGATTTTACTGAAATGTGGCTGTGTTATTAGGAACATTACGAGGTAGGCAACTCGTATTACTACGAAAGAATTAATTCCAGTTAATGCTTTCCCAATCAATCGTATAGGGCTCCATTGGTCCTGTTGCAATTCCTTCACGGGTGATGGGAGAAGGTGATTCCAGGTTCATTTCCCAGCTTGTGATTTGTGTATCCATGATGGTTTTTTTAATTAGACGACGATGATTGGATTTTGTTTACACTAAAACTACGTTTATCAATACTAACATAAAGCTTTTAGCATTTCATTTTGTTCACTGCTTAATAACAGGGGATAAACGGCGCAATTTTATAGTTAAATAAGCAGGCTCAATGGAGAGAACTGCCTGCCATCAATGTTCAACAGATATTCACTTCCAGGCCTGCAAAAATAGTTACTGAACCACTAACACCAATAACAAAAGATGAGGTTGCCATTACCTGAACAACTATTTGTGCAGGCATAATTTTTTCTGTTTGATCTATTTCATTTTCTAACGATTAAACTTTTGAATTATGAAAGATAATCAACAAGAATACGGCTACCAGGGCCGCAGAGAGCAGGATTGGGAAAACCGCAGAATTTCCCGGCAAAGTAATTACGGTCAGGAAAACACGGGAAGTTATGGCAATGCCGGTTTCTCAGACGAATCGTATAACCCTAACTGGAGAAACCGCTACAACAGTGCCGGACAAAGACAAAACTATAACGATGAATTTGAACAACGCCGCAATATTCATTACCTACCTGATAATGATGACAACCGTTATATGAATCAAAGCAGTCACAACCGTGATGAATGGCAGAACAGGAACCGAAGGCAATGGAATGATACAAGTGATAACCGCGATGCATGGGATCAGCAGAGAAACCAGGATTGGGGTCAACGCGGATCTTATAACTATAATGACCAGGGAGTAAACTACGGTTATGGACAAAGAAATGACGAAGGCAGATACTATGGAAATCAGTGGAATGACAGCGGTCGTCAACAAATTAACCGGGATCGCAGGGAATATGACCGCAATGCCTGGGATAAGGGCCGTGATGAAGTATCTTCCTGGTTTGGTGACGACGCAGCAGAAAGGCGTCGTGATATGGATAGAAATGAAACCGGCTTATACAGGGGAAAAGGTCCAAAAGGATACCAGCGTTCGAAAGAAAGAATACATGAAGACATCTGCGACAGGCTGACATATGATGACCGGTTGGATGCATCTGAAATTGATGTTTCCATTGAAGATAATGAAGTGATCCTGTCTGGTACGGTAACTACAAGAGAAGAAAAAAGAAGAGCCGAAGATATTGCAGAGTCTATTCCGGGTGTAAGAAATGTTCAGAATAAAATTAAAATTGCAGCACCTGATGTAGGCACAACAGAAACAATGAACACTGTTATCCGAAAAACAGGTAATATGCCTGACCAGGGAGCTGAACGTTTATAAATCAGAAAGCGCTGTAAAAAGCGCTTTTTTAATTTTAGAACGCCACACCATCGGTTTGTTTGGATTAGTGCAGAAGATGCAATTGAAATGTTGAAAAGACCTGCCTTCAAAGCCTGCTGTAAATTCCGGATCACCCACATAGTCTTTTAGTTAGAGGAAATAGGCTTTCCGCGCAAACCTGCATGAGTCACCTGGTTCTTATCTTAAAACCTTACGAGCAACTAGAATTTAAAAATATGAATTGAAACGGAATCTTAATTTCGTAAGGAGAATTTTACCTTCTGGCTACATAAGGTATCATTCTTGCTTTTTAAACCTGTGCAGTATTATCTTAATTGAATTATTAATATGCAACCTGATTTTCCAGTTTCATTTTCTTTAAAAGATAAAACCATGGTGATCATTAACCGGTTAAATAATGATACATATGAATTTCACCTGACACGGTTAAACAGCGAGAAACATAATTTTACATGGGATGCAAGTAATGATGTTATTGAGGAAAGTTATGAAACCAGGTTCGATAGCTGGCAAAAAGAAGCAGTAGACCGGTTTAGGGAAATACTGGTTAGGGATTGAAAAGAGCATATTGTGCTAAATAAAAAAGGAACGTCCCGATCATTTCCCGGGACGTTCCTTTTTACAAGATCAATCATTCTTAGCTGTTTTTTTCTTTTTGTCTTCTTCAAATTTCTTCATGGCCTCTAAGGCATTATTATTATAAGGATACCTTTCAAGCGATAAAGCATAATATTTTTCTGCATTGGCCGCATCTCCGGAAACAAGGTAAAACTCTCCCATAGAGTCATACGGGTTTGAACCTTCGGGATACATCTCCATGTATTTTTCAAAATGTTTTTTTGCTGTTTCAAAATCTTTTTTCTCCATGAAATAATAACCAAGCAAATTATGCATGGCAGCCTCCTTAGGAAATTTGGAAATGTATTCTTCTGCTGCCGCCATCCTTTCTTCGGGTTTTTCTCTGGTTACAACAAAATAATGTCCAATCATACCTCCGTCCGGGAACATCTCATGAAGTTTGTTCCAGATTTCCCTTCTTGATTCCGGTGTGTTCTTTTCATCAACCAGGCTGGCAAAAAGTTTTTCTCCCTCTGTTTTACCAGAAGCACTTGCCAGTGCTTTGGAAGCGTAAGCTTTTTTTGTCTCACCCCTTGTCATTGTTGCCAGGAACACTAAGGGAATTGTGAAATTGGGATCAAGCTTTTCTGCAGCCAAAAAACATTCATAAGCTTGTTCATATTCAATGTTCCGATGATACATTGAACCCTTGGTTGCCATTTCCCTGGCCTGGTCCGATGAAGTGGTCCAGGTCATTCGTTTAAGGTCAGTGGTACTGCTTTTCTTTTTGTCTGATTTTTCCTGGGCGGAAACTGTGGTAAATAACGCAATAATGCATGCCAGGAAAACGAACTTTTTTTTCATAACTAATTTTTTAAAGTGAATAAAAGTGTCGCCTGGGGAACAGAAAAATGTAGTCTGGAAGGGAAGAATATTTAAAAGGTACACCTATTATCTCTAACCATCAGACAATTCTATCAATTGGTATAATAGAGAGTTTTACGTATCAGCCTTTTTTTAAAAGCAGCTTGTGAAACCTTTGAAGTTCGGCAGTTTCAACCGCCGATAAAGGCTCCTGTTTGGTACATTTCATTTTGAAAAAAAGTACTCTTTTATGCTGCGGGTAAGCACCCAGTATTTCGTCAATCAATTTTATGGACGTTTCATCACTGGTATACAAAGGTGTAATAGCCGGTTTTTCCGATTTGAACCGGGTTGGCCTTTTTAAAATTTCTGCTTCCAGAGTGGCCAGTTTGTTTGCAGGAAAGTTTGAAATGCGGGAAGCTTTTGCATGTAAACCCTGTAGTTGTTTTTTACTTAAACCTCCCCGTTCCTGGTATTGATGCCATAAACTCTGTATAAATGTTGATGCCGGGTAAACTTCCCTTGCAGCATTCAACACATCCATAATCACATCAACATCCGGCTTCTTTCTGTACATGTCATGAAAATAGGTTAAAAGACCTTAGATCGATACCGGGCAATGACAACTTTTGAATAAAAAAGAACCTGTCAGGGAACCCTTTTACTTAAATCCCTGGCATCCTCTTTATTCCATGGATCTCTTGTTAAAATAAGAGGAATGATGCTCACTATGCAAAGACCTGCAATAAAACAAAGCCCGAAGATGAGCCCGTGTTGTGGATTACCATAAATGGTATGTCGGCTGCCTTCCACTATTGTAATGGTTTCGCCGGTTGACCTGTAAACAGCATACCCAATACATATAACCGCTACTGCAAGCAAAAGAATGATGATCGTTCGTTTAGACATAACCGGTATTTTATGAGCTTACCCTCTTCAAATTTAATACCACACCCATGGAAATACAAAAACATCCCTGGTTGCCAAAGTTATTTTATTACAGGCTGATGTAATGCTGTAGGTGATCTATTGTTTCCTGTTGCATCAATATGGTTTCTTTCACCACATCGCTCATCGAAACAATTCCTCTTAATTCACCACCTGCCAAAACAGGAAGGTAGCGGATATTGTTTCCCGACATAAGTTCCATGCAATGTTCTACAGTATCCTTAACGGTTACATGCGGAAGATCGGTTGACATGATTTCTTCTACTTTTGTATCGGTAGAACTTTTCCCTTTTAAAATGATTTTGCGGGAATAATCTCTTTCTGTAACGATGCCCTCAAAAGTTCCATCAGGATGTAACACTACAACGGAACCAATGTTTTTTTCTTCCATGATTTCTAAGGCCTTCAGTACAGTGGTACCGGCAACTACTGCAATGGCCACAGAGCCTTTGCGGGCAAGAATTTGATTAACCGTATTCATAGTAAGTATTTAGGAGTAATTTAAAAAAAAACATTGAGGCGGGAAAAACCAATTTCTATACTGTGAACCTATAAATGTCAAACCGTTCTTTTTTAGAGCAACAATTAAACACTGAAAAAATACCTGCCAATTACTAATCATAGGTTAACCGCCAGTCCGCTGGCAGCAGCTTTATAAATAGCTTCTACAATACGGATATCCTTTAAGCCCTCTTCTCCCGGCACTATCATGTATGTATCGTTCATAATAGCTTCTGCATCATCATCCATTTGTTTCGCTTGCTGCCATGGTACAGAATAAGAATGATGGATCACACCCAAAGGACTTTTTCCTTTCAGCCCTGCATAACTTTGATAAGGAGACATGCTGATAGTTCCTTTATCGCAAACAATATCCAATGAATTTATATTTTCTCCCAGCGATGTTTTAATGGTGGCAAGTAACCCTCCCGGGAATTCAAGTGTTGCTGTTGTGGTTTCATCCAGTCCGTTCTTGTAAACATCCGGGCGGTTGGTTGAGGTTTGCGCAGAAACTACAGCAACAGGTTCCATGGCAGTACCCAACCTTGCTCCCTGTATGGAATAAACACCCATATCATACAAGGCACCACCGCCCATTTCCTTTTTTTGTTTCCAATGATTGGTACGGTCATCATAATAACCGGCTTCACAACTAAGCGCTTTTACAGGACCCAATAATTTTTCTCTTACTATTTTTATCCACTCCTGTGTATGTGGTTCGTGCTGAAGCCTGTAACCAATGGCCAGTGACCTTTTATTTTTCTTACATACATCAATCATTTCACGGCATTCAGTTTCAGTAAGGGCCATAGGTTTTTCACACCAAACATGTTTACCCGCATTGGCCGCCCGAATCACAAACTCATGATGCATGGATGGAGGCAAAACAACGTATACTACATCTATAGCATCATTATTGGCCATGGTATCAAAGTTGGAATATGAATAAATGTTCTTGTCAGGAATATTGTACTTTTTTTTCCATACCTCTGCTTTTGATGGTGTACCGGTAACAATACCTGCCAGGTAACAGTTTTTTGTTTGCTGCAATGCCGGAGCCAATAAGTCGGTACTATAATAACCAAGACCAACCAATGCCACCCCCAGCCGCTTTTTCTTTGGATTGCAGGCTGAAAACACAGCACCGGGAGCTAAAACTAACCCGGCACCTCCCAGCGTTACCATTTTTAAAATTTTTCTCCTGCTGATGGTTGCTGATACAGATGGCTGATCTTTTTCAACAATAATTTCATGCTTCATATCACAGAAGTTTAAAAAAGAGAAAAGTAGTCTATGAAGGTAATTTTTATTGCGGATTTCAAAGGATGATACTGCCTGGTTGGTACACTGGCTTCATTAGGAAAATGATAACAATTTGGTTTAACACAATCTTACCTAATACAAATTAATCACAAACAAAATTTTGACTTCTCATACAACTGAACGTTTTGAAAAAACCTCGTTCACCTTCAGCTATGAAAAAACAAATTTTACTTTTTACATCAGTGCTTTTATCATGTATAGGCTTTGCCCAGGTAAAACCTTCATTTGGCGTTCGTGCCGGTGTCGTTTCTTCAACTATGAGCGGCGATGCCGTAAACAGCCTGCAGAATATGCTTGATTTTACCAGTGGTGCTATTAAAACGCAGAATCGTACAGGTTTTTTTGCAGGTGCCTATACCAATATTCCTGTAACCGATAAAGTTTCAATAGAACCGGGTCTTTATTATACACAAAAAGGATACGCATTACAGGGCGACCTTAATATAAAGGGTGCAGAGTTTTTAGGCGTAAATGCAAAAGCACAATTGAATACACAATATGTTGATCTTCCTGTAGTAGTAAAAGGAAACTTTGGTGGCCTCCAGGTATTTGCAGGCCCACAGGTTTCTTATCTTACAAAAGCTGATCTTAATACAACAGCAGGTGCTCTTGGTTTTAATATTGTAAACAGCACTGCTGATGCTTCTGATCAGTTCAATCGTTGGGATGCAGCCATTACCGGGGGTCTTGGTTACCAGTTCAGCAATGGCTTAAATATTACGGCAGCCTACGATCATGGTTTATCTAAAGTTGATGCCAATAAAAACCTGAATGCTTACAACCGTTCATTCAAAGTGGGTATAGGACTAAGTTTTTAATTTCAGGATCAAAAAAACTTGAAACCAACTCTTACGGGTTGGTTTTTTGTTTGATGGAATGGAGTGTATGTTGAATTCTGTTAATGCCTTCCACATTTACTATATGCATATCCGAAGATTACCACGTAGATGTATGTAACTTCTAATGTTTATTCCCTATTAGCTTTTTTGTACTGGCAACAGTTTGTAATTTAAAGTTGATAACCTTAAAAACACTCCTATGAAACGCATTTCACAACTTTACCGGGATAACATTTTTGTTACTGTCATTTGCGATGCCATTGCACTATTTGTTTGTGCTACAACTGCCATTTTCACCATAACAATTGTAACAATGGCTTTTATATTTTAAGAGCCATTTAAAAAAATTGATAAAAGACCGTATGGTCTTTTATGGAAGGCATAATGTGATGGTTATTTTTTTCCGCATGCTATGATAGTATTCTCTTCCGGGTTCTTACGGAATATTGATAGCCCATGTACTCTTACTCAAGCACTTATCTTACTTCTAGTTTGATGGTTTGATTCAAATCTCTATTAAATACCTTATTGTCTTTAATTCTTAATTCCTTGTAACCTAACATTTACCCATAAGAATTGCTGACAATAATCATTTTTACAACGTTGCAGCGTCACCTTTTTACCCCGTAGCGGCATATAGTTTTGCTTTTGCAATTGAGGATGATCAAAAGCAAATTCACTAACACTGCAAAAAATACAATAATGACAACGATTCGACGCATAAGCGTTTTTTCAGGCCTGGTAATATTCTTGTTAACCGCGTTTTCTTTTACGCTTAACAACATTAACTACCACTCACAGACACTTAAATTATCAATTGATGGTACTTCCACGCTGCACGACTGGACAATTACCTCAGACAAAGGAATTATCCAAATGGACCTGGTAATGACAAATAACAAACCCACAGGACTTTCTTCTTTAAGCTTTGGTGTTCCGGTAGAATCGTTAAAAAGCGGTAAAGGTGCTATGGATAAGAATACGTACAAAGCCCTGAAATCTGACAAAAATAAAACCATCAGCTTCGTGCTAAGTTCAGCCTCAATTACACCAGTTGATGCAATTACCTATAATGTTAAAGCCCTTGGCAAATTGTCAATTGCAGGTAATACAAAAGATACAGATGTAAGCGGCGTATTAAAATACAATGCTGCTGATGCAAGCTTCACACTTACCGGAACTAAAAAAATGAAAATGACCGACGTAGGTGTAACTCCTCCTTCTGTAATGCTGGGTACTATTAAAACCGGTAACGACATCACCATCTCTTTTCAATCAAAAATCATAAAATAAAAAACGGGCCTGTTGAGGCTTCAAACACTAACTTCTAAAAATTAAGATCATGAAAAAGATTTCTCTGAAATACATACTGCAACTCGCTTCAATTGCGGCTGTATTACCACTAAGTTCAATAGCGCAGGACCAAACATCTCCAGACAAAGAATTTTATCTTCGTCCTTCCTACTGGAGACCTTATGACCAAAGAGGTATCAATGTTTTTGAAACAACAAAAGCACCCGACAGCATTCCATTTGAGGGTCCAAGAGTACGCTTTGGTGCAGGTTTTACACAACAGTTTCAAAATCTCAAACACAAAAACACAGCCCTGAATAATGGCGGAAGCACTCCGGCCACAGCAGGCGCCAATAAATTATATCCAATTGCTCCCGGGTTTATGACTGCCCAGGCAAATCTTAACCTGGACGTTCAGTTGGCCGATGGTATTCGCTTAAACGTGGTAACCTATTTGTCTTCCCGCCACCACAATGAGGCCTGGGTAAAAGGTGGTTACATCCAGTTTGACAAACTTCCTTTTAAAGGAAAATTCTGGAATGACCTGATGGAGCTGGCAACTATTAAAGTAGGTCATATGGAAGTAAACTACGGCGACCAGCACTTCCGTCGTTCCGATGCTGGACACACTCTTCAAAATCCATTCATGGAAGGTTACATTGCCGACGCTTTTGCAACAGAGATCGGTGGTGAAGTATACCTGCAGAAAAATGGCCTGTTCGGTATGCTGGGTGTTACCAACGGTATGATAAAAGGTAACGTTGATTCAGCAACAGAAGGTAAAGTAAACGGTGCCGTGGTTGATGCCAATACAAAAAGAGCACCTTCCATTTACCTGAAAGGTGGTATCGATAAAAATATCGGTGATGAAATAAGAATCCGTTTGGCAGGTAGCTTCTATCACAACTCAAGTAACGCAGGTAGCGGTCTTACTTTGTACAGTGGTGACCGTGCCGGTTCCAACTACCAGAACGTAATGGAAACATGGGTAGCTGGTGGCGCTGCAAAAGCATCTACTGCTATGTATTCTTCCGGTCGTTTCAATCCTGGATTTAGCAAAAAAATTGACGCCATCATGTTAAACGGTTTCCTGAAAGTAAAAGGACTGGAATTGTTTGGTACCTATGAAACAGCCAAAGGCCGTTCCAAAACTGAAAGTGCAAGCCGCAAAATGAATCAACTGGCGGGTGACGTAATTTACAGGTTTGGTAAAAATGAGAACCTCTTTATCGGTGGCAGGTATAACACAGTAACTGCAGAATTAGCCAACATAACTGGTGATGTTAAAATAGACAGGATTGCTGGTGCAGCCGGCTGGTTCCTGACCAGGAACGTGTTACTGAAAGCAGAACTTGTACAACAGAAATACAAAGATTTCCCGGATACAGATTTCCGTAACGGTGGTAAATTCAATGGATATGTAATTGAAGCCGTTGTAGGTTTCTAATAGCTCCCGTTTTTTTGAAGATGAAAGGATGAGCCTCAAAGGCTCGTCCTTTTCATTTTTACCTGTTTATGATCCCGCCTGGTTACCGATAGTGCATGTCCTATGTCATATTCCAGCCGTTAAAATACCTGCAGCAAATTTGATAACGCTTAGTACAATAGTTGTATACCTTTAAAAATGGTCCGTCTGGTTTCCATCCTCGATAATGATTTTTACAAATTCACCATGCAGCAAGGGGTAATTAAACTTTTCCCAAAAGCAAAGGCACGGTACCGGTTTATCAACCGCGGAGAACATACATTTCCCGGTGGTTTTAAAGAAGTACTACAACAAGCGGTAGATACTATGGCTGAATTACGACTGGCCAAAAAAGAAAAAGAATGGCTGGCTACAACATGCCCCTACCTGGACCCTGTTTACCTGGATTTTTTACAAGGTTATTGTTATGATCCGGGAGAAGTGAAGATTTTACAAACCGGTGCAAACCTTGAAGTGCATATTGAAGGACTTTGGTACAGGACCATTTTATGGGAAGTACCAATCCTTTGCCTGATCTCTGAAATTTTTTACAGGTTGCAACAACAGGAACGGGAAAGCAACAAAACCATTATTGAGAAAACGATCAATAAAATAAAAACTTTCAGTGACCTTGGGGTAACAATAGCAGAATTTGGCACACGGCGCAGGCATTCATTTGATGTTCACAAACTGGTAGTACAAACCTTGCAGCAATGGGGATCACCATTTGTGGGAACCAGTAATCTGCATTTAGCAATGCTGTTTAACACAAAGCCCATTGGTACCCATGCACACGAGTGGTTTATGTTTCATGCTGCCAGGTATGGATTCAAAATGGCTAACACCATGGCTTTGGAACACTGGATAGATGTTTATCGCGGTGATCTTGGAATTGCACTTTCAGACACTTTTACAACCGATGAATTTTACGGGATATTCGACAAAAAATTTTCGAAATTGTTTGATGGAGTTCGACACGACAGCGGGGATCCACTGGTGTTTGCCGATAAAACAATTGCACATTATAAAAAGCTGGGGATCGACCCCCTCACAAAAACAATCATCTTCTCCGATGCACTGGATCCGGCAAAAGTAAAAACCATAACAGGTGCCTGTCGCGGTAAGATCAACTTCTCTTTTGGTATTGGCACCAACTTTACAAATGATGTTGGATTAAAACCAATGAACATTGTATTAAAAATGACAGAAGCCCAACCCGACGGAGATAGCTGGACACCGGTTGTAAAATTATCTGACGAGCCGAAAAAATATACGGGCCCGCTTGAAACCATCGCTATTGCAAAAGCAGTGTTGGGAATAAAGGCATAATCAATTAGCTGAAAATGTACTAAAACACATCACAGTTTCCTGATAAAAGCACCAATAGCCCACGCAATTGCCAAAAATATTCCGGCACCCGCTACCGCTAATTTTTTTTCATTTTGTTGCACGATATAAATTTTGAATTATCGTTTCACAATCTGTTTTGCCTGCTGCGCATCCAGGCCATAAATATCTTCACGCAAATTTAATTGTCCCTCTGCATCTACCCAGGCAGTGGTATAAGTAATAGCAACCGCCACCGGCACAGGTAAGGCTACGGTTTGCTCTTTACCGGAGTACATGGCCTTATCGATCTTTGCCGGGGACCATCCAGGTACGTTCTTTAAAAGATACCTGGCGAGTTTTGCAGGCTCTGCCAAACGTATACAGCCATGACTAAATGTGCGTTTACGTAACTGAAATAAGGATTGTGCCGGTGTATCATGAAAATAAATTGCATGGCTGTTGGGAAAAACAAATTTCACCCGGCCAAGAGAGTTCTTTGCACCAGGCTTTTGCCTGATCACCGGGAGACCATTTTCTGTACCCACCTGCTCATAACCGTTACGACTCAAATAACCAGGGCTCTTTCGCATGGCCGGTAGAATTTCATTTTCTACAATACTGGGTGGAACATTCCAGTAAGGACTAAAAACAATTGATGTCATTTCATCATTAAATACAACTGTGCGGTTTGATGAAGTGCCAACCACAATATCCATATCAAAAACATGTCTTCCATCTTCATAAACATGCAAGGTAAATTCAGGGATATTGGCAACCAGCCTGGTACCACTTGTTTGTTGTTGATCGCTCAGGCGATCCATATTTACAAGTAACTGCTCAATTCTCTTTTCTACCGGAACATTTAATTCTTTTATGAGCTGGGCATCAACCACGCCATTTTCTTTATAACCAAAACGTTTTTGTACTTTTTTTACCGCCTCTTCTAACTCTTTTGTAAATAAATCAGATTGATCTTTTATATCCAGGTCACCCGAGGCCTGCAACCTTTTTTTGATTTGTTTGATGGCAGGAGCTGATTGATGAATCTGGTAATATCTTCTTGTGGTTTGTATCTGCAGCCAACCACCTTTTTTTTCTATCGCATATAACCGGTTCAGATGCTTTTGCAGCAATTCCTGCTGTGGAGGCAACCCGCCATTTATCTCTTTACCTATATACCCATTCTTGGCCGTATCAATTATTTTACCGTGTGCAAGTGAGGTAACTATCGAAAATACAATGACTGCTATTGTGTTACGGATTACTGTTTCCATGACTTCACATTTTCATTTGCTTCCAATACCGTGGAATCATTATCATAAAAACAAGAACCACACCTAAACATCATAAATAATGGAAACTGAAATTAGACCTTGTATTAACGGTTGCTACTGTAGAAAAAAGCGCAGGTTTTGACTGCAATAGGGTAATTTTTTTTACACCTTGCTTAATGAAATAAAAAAAAGAGCCTGCTGAACAGGCTCTTTTAAACTATTGGAACTATGAACTAATAACGTCCGTCTTTTTTATCCATTTTGCGGCCTAATACATATCCACCTCCCGCACCAATGATACCACCTACTACAGCACCAACAACCCGGTTCTTTTTATTGATTACTGCACCGGCACCTGCGCCAACTACACCACCAATCACAGCACCTTTGGCCGCCTTACTGATGCCTGTTTTTTCAGCTTTTGCTTCATCACCCGACTCAGAACTGATTGTTCCTGCATCGCTGCTGGACTCACTGTTTGCAGATCCCGAAGTTGAAGAATTGCTATTCGTTGATATGGCAGCAGGTCTGTATTTTTTTGGTGCTTTTTTCTTAACAGGCGTTACTGCTACAGCATGTTGTGGCTTTTGAAAATCATCTGCATCCGATAACTCATTTTCAATCTTCCATGCCTGGTATTCAGCCAGCCCTGCTGTATCCACCTGGGCAGCCGGCACTGTTGGTACGGCCGCGGTTGCCGAAGCAACAGCGGCATCTTTGGGTGCACTGTTACAGGCTACCACAAAGAATGCTACAATACTTAAAAAGGGTAAAAGTTTTTTCATATTCTCTTGTTTTAAATTGTTTGCCCGGCTTCCCGGAATTAAGTGATATTGAGACCTTTACCTGAACTAAAGGTTTTATTGATGAATGTTAAAGCTTTGACTAAACCAGGCAATAGATTAAAGGATAAAAACAATTCTTAAACTAATTTGAACACCGCTAAACCTTTGGCAATTTATTTGGTGCTTTTAGCTACCCGTGGATGAACATTTTATCCTTTAACCAAAATAAAATTTTATGAAATCAAAACTCATGGGCCTGCTGGCAGCAACTGTACTGTTCGCTTCGTGCGGCACCACAACAACCTCTACTACTACCACCAGTTCTTCAAATGAAGCCTATATAGTACCCGAAACTATAAGAACGTCATTCACCACCAGGTACCCCGGCGCTACCAATGTAACCTGGACTTCATATGATGGTAGCGTTGTTCCCATAGATTGGGAGTTAACAGGGTGGACCGTGCTGGATTCGAACGATCATGCAGTACAATTTGATATGAATAACCAGCGGTATATGGCCTGGTATGACACAGATGGAACATGGATCGGAAGTACCTATCGTATAACAGACCATACTGTATTGCCTGTAGCCATACACAATGTTTTAAACAAAGATTTTGCAGGTTATAAAATCGATGAAGTAAATGAAGAAACCTGGAATGATAAAAAGGCCTATGAAATTGAGTTAACAGGCCCCGGTAACAAGGTGAAATTATTGATGGATGCCAATGGAACAATTATAAAAAGAAAGGATAAAGAAAAATAAGCTGGCAAAAAAAAGCTCATGGTATTGCCGTGAGCTTTTCTTTACCAACAGGTATTTGCTATAAACGATGATCGCACTTATTCGTCTTTTTTTATTTTCTCCTTGCTCTCGTCAATCTCGTGATCCATGGGTTCTAATTTTTCATCGCTGTCAACAAAACCCTTTAATTCTGTTAGCTGTGGATCCGATTGTTCCTGCCTGTTGGGATTGGGAATTTTTGGATCATTTTCTCCCCTTGCATTATGTTTTTCTGTTCTTTCCATTTTTAAATAGATTGATGAATAAATACACAATCCAAAATCATTCCATGGTCAGTTCTGTCCTGTTACATAGCCCGTAACCGTCAATGTGTATACGAAAAAAGCACAAGCTTTAAAAACACTAATAAGAAACAGGTGTATTCATGATAACAATCAGATTCTGAATCGGAATAATGATTCAATTTTGACCTGTAAACATTCACACAAAATCAAAACAATTCCCTGTAAAAAATTTCTTTCTCATTACAAGCAGTGATCAAAAATGAAAGGGTGAGCATGTAGACTCACCCTTTCTCATTTATGTAGTACAATACGGAACCTTATTTTAATTTTTTAATTTTTTTGGCTTCTTCTTTAGTTGCTTTTTTTAAACTGATGGCAAAGCCACCACTTGCGGCCATTTTCTGTTTGAGTTTTGATGTATGGGTAACAATAACCTTCCGGATAGTATAACTCTGCGGCTTGTTGATATAATGGGCATCTTTCCCGTCCGAATATATCGTTGCAACATACCGTTCATTGGGTTCAAGAAAGCTGAAGTCAACTAAACCCATACGTTCATTTTCATCGGTAATGCCACCCACAAACCATTCATCTTTTCCTTTGGCCTTGCGGGCAATGGTAATGTAATCACCCGGTTCTGCTTCAAGTATCCTGGTATCATCCCAATCAACTGCAACATCTTTTATGAACTGGAAAGCATCCGGGAACCGTTCATAGTTATCAATAATATCAGCTGCCATTTGCAATGGGCTATACATGGTAACATACAGGGCCAGTTGTTTTACAAGAGTGGTCTTTACAAAACGCTGGTCGCCGGGCTGGTAATAATCCAGGCGGGTTTGAAATATGCCAGGTGTATAATCCATAGGACCGCCCATCAAACGGGTGAAAGGTAAAATGGTAGTATGTTCAGGATTATTACCGCCAAAGGTTTCATATTCGGTACCACGGGCCGCTTCTGCGGCTATTGAGTTTGGAAAGGTTCTGCTTAAACCGGTAGGATGAACGGATTCATGGGAGTTGACCATGATCTTATAGTCTGCAGCTTTTTGAATGGCACGGTTGTAATGATCTACCGTCCATTGACTGTAATGATGTTCGCCGCGGGGAATGATATTACCTACGTATCCCGACTTCACTGCATTGTACCCATGATTTACCATAAAACGGTAAGCCGTATCCATCAGCCGGTCATAGTTGGTAACTGACCCTGATGTTTCATGGTGCATGATCAGCCGCACGCCCTTTTGGTGTGCATATTCATTCAGCATCTTTACGTCAAAATCAGGATAGGGAGTTACAAAATCAAATACATATTCTTTTGAATGACCAAACCAGTCTTCCCAACCTTCGTTCCAGCCTTCAACCAGCACAGCATCAAAACCATGTTTTGCAGCAAAATCAATATATTTTTTTACGTTGGTGTTGTTGGCAGCATGCGTTTTATTAGGCGGCAGCTTACTGTAGTCCGTAATACCCAAATGCACATTATCAATATCGGTATAACTCCAGCTACCCTGCCCCGGGCAAAACATTTGCCACCACACACCTACATACTTTACCGGTTTTATCCAATCTGTTGAAGCATATTTGGTGGGTTCATTCAAATTAAGAATGAGTTTGGATGCCAGTATGTCTTCTGCTTTTTTAGTTACAACTATCGTTCGCCACGGAGTGTAAAACGGTGTTTGTATGTATCCTTTATTACCCTGCGCATCCGGTGTGAGATGTGATTTTAAAACAAAATTTTTAGGATCCAGCTCTACATGCATGGCAGCATATCCAATCAGTGCCGCCTCGTGAATGTTGATATAGAGACCATCATTGCTTTTTAACATCAATGGTGTTTGCAGGGCCATCGGCACAATGGTCTGGGAAGCATTGCCATCATAACTTTTATCAAATAAGGCAGGAACAGCCGACAGTGTCGAGGTTGTGTAGCTATACTCCTCCGTATCATAATCACCGGGAATCCACCATGCTTTGTGATCACCTGCCAGTGCAAACTGGCTTTCTTCTTCTTTAATTACAAAATAATTCAGGTTTTTTTGTTGGGGAAACTCGTAGCGAAAACCAAGACCATCATTAAAAACACGGAAACGCAAAAGGATATTGCGGTTTTGCGAGGGCTGTGTTAACGTAACAACCAGCTCATTATAATTATTGACAATGGTTTTCACCTCACCCAGCACCGGGCTCCAGCTTTCGTTGAAAGTAGAGGTTTTTTGATCTGCAGAAAAAAATCCACCGGTAAAAGATGGTGCATTCGCCAGTGTTAGTCCTAACCGGCTTTCTTTAATGACAGGGATATTATTGAAGGAAAGACGGTAATACGGAACACTATCTTTTAACTCAAAAATTAACTCTAATTGCCCGTTGGGAGATTTTACAGGTTGAGCCCAAACCTGGTAACCTGTTACAAGAACCAGTAAAAAAAACACCATCTTTTTCATACGAAATAATTTTAGAGAGGGATAAACTCTAAATGCAAATAAAAAGCAGTTCTACGAAAAGATGGACAGGCGTATTGAAATCTTTTTGAAACCCATCAAAAACTGGATATTCATGCGGAGTTGAAATAAAAAAAGCAAGTGTTACACTTGCTTTGCATCATCATCTGTTTTAACTAATTCCGGTTCTTGCTCCCGGGGAATACATTTAATATTGAGCTTAAACTTTGCATCCATATTGATCAGGAAATCCTGGCGCCCTAATAATTCTTTTACAGCCTCATCGCTTAAAAGCATACTGGCCAGGTCCCTTGCAGGGCCAGCGGTAGCCGTCATCTTATTCACACGGCCTTCCTGGAAGTTGATAAAAAAAGAATACCCCGTTTTTTTGGTCGTAAGGGATTTTTGAAAATCAGAGCTATTCATGGATAGCGATTGTTCCGTTACAACAGCCCGTTTTAATAAGATCTTAATAACGGGTAAATATTTTTTCCAGATTTGTATATACATAACAGTTTATTTCTTTTTTATAATTAGTCTTCAAATGTTTCTGTATGAAGAGTAAGTCTTGAAAAATCAGTCCCGCTGAAAATCCTGGCCAGCTTCATGTCCTTGGTTTTGTTGTAATTATCAAAATGGCTGCGGGTAACAATGCGCCAGAAATTCTTCGATTTCAGATCCGCATAATCCCTGTCTTTTACAAACAAGCCATATACGGCATCCCTTTTTTTGAAACTGATTTTTACATAACTGTTTTCTTCTGTAGTTTTTTTATGAAGAAAGCTTTCTATTTGTTCAATATTCATGACTTGATTTTAGTTTAAAAAAACATAGTTCCACACAAGCTAACCTGCAATTGAAGTGTTTTCTAAAGCGGGATTGTGTTTATTGCCAACTACCTTTTGTCCGTCTGAGGTAGCAAAGTTGTGAGGGATGGGAAAGTAAAAATGATAACAAAGCTGCTATGAACTCAAATGAATCGCTTCAAAAGTAAGTTTATTCCGGGTGTAATTGGCATGGATTAACAAACATGTAGGAATATTAAGCACATCCGTACCGGATTTGTCAGGCTTGGCCTCCTTTAAACCAGCCAGGAGCAGCTTTACTGCTGAAAATGAATGTACCTTTAGGATACTAAATCAACGATGATGAATCAGCATATTTTATCGCGGATCGCCATCTTCACTTTAGCGCTTGTAATGCTTGTTTTTGGATTACAGCATTTCCTCCACCCTTACGACCTTTTAGTGAAAGTCCCTGATTTCCTGCCCGGCGGCATAGCGTGGGTGTATGTAGTGGGTACGGCATTTATTCTGGCCGCTCTTTCTTTCATGACCAATATCTGGGTGAAAACAGCTGCCTATTTGCTGGCCATCCTGTTATTTACATTCGTACTGACTATTCACCTTCCTAACTATATGGAAACTGCTGACAGGGCTTACCGGCAACTGGCTTTAACCAATTTGTTAAAAGACGCGGCCCTTGCAGCCTTTGCCCTCTATATTGCCAGTAATGCACGCCACCAGCGCATCCTGGAAGATGTGGAAGAAAAAATAACAGAACGCGAAGTGGAAATGGCTGAACAATAACCTTCTAAAAACCTTAATCACTACCTGTTATGAGGTAACAGGAGAAAAAACTATTGAGTCCGCACCTGTTTTGCAACCAGGATTAATATGCGCTTTTTAATATTTTTTATTTGTCTGTTGGCCTGCCTTTTTGCCTGCATGATAGGCCATAGTCAGTCTGTTGTAGATATCCATTTTGGTGAAGGCGCCAATAATCCTTTTACGGTTGGCCCGCCGCTGCCCCGGGGAAGTACTTATTTCAAATACTCCAAAGAAGTATGTCCTCCGCCTGGCCACTATACGGTTATAAGAAGAACCAACGTTCTGGGATGCTTCAATGATAGCTGGAATGATATCTCCAAAAACAATACCCCGGGCAGGGACCTGGGTTTTATGATGGTTGTAAACGATTCGGCTACCTCCGGCCCACGTGTAGTCTACCTTGATACTGTTGAAACAAAAATACTTTGCCCCGGTACCAGCTACAAATTTTCAGCAGCATTTATCAATGTGGACAAACCTTCAAACTGCTATTCCTATTTTCCTTCATTTACACTTTCTATCGAAACCTTGTCCGGGCAAGTACTTGCGTCCGGTTTAACAGGTAACATCAGCTATGCCACAGGATTAAAACCGTACAGTTTTCAATTATTTGGAACCTCATGGTTGGCTGATAATGCTACAGAAAAAATTATACTGCGAATCACCTCCGATACCTACAACACATACGGGTCTGATTGTGGTGATGATTTTGCAATTGATGATATTCGATTTGAAGCGCTGGGACCGGAACCAACCGTAGCCTTTGACCAGCAACCCGATGGTTTTTGGGCACACAATACCTGCTATAAAAATAATATACCGGTTGTATTTACAAGCGCCGGCAGTGCCGGGGCTGTCCAATGGCAGGAAAGCAATGATGATGGAAGAACATGGAAAGATATTCCCGGCGCAAGAGATACGTTTTTATCACGGGTATTTTCTACGCCTGGATATTTCAACATTCGTGCCCGCACCTCGGAAGCCCCCAAAATTGAAAATCCTTATTGTAGTTCGGTTTCGGGTTCCCTTCTGGTCAGGGTTGATGGACCTCCTTACCATTATAACATCACCAGTAACTCACCCATATGCTCAGGCCAGCCATTAATTTTTAATGCCGACAGGATGGAAACCTACATATGGACAGGACCCAATGGCTTTTACGATGATGTGTCCTATGCCAGCATCTATAACACCTCTTTGAAAGATAGTGGAATGTATTATTTACACATGGTTAGCCAGGGAGGATGTAAGGAAATTGATAGTGTGCATGTTGTAATACTCGGAACGGATGTACATGCCGGGCCCGATACTGCAATCTGTATTGGATCTTCCGTCAGGTTACAGGGAACCAAAGGAAAACAGTATCATTGGTATCCGGCTGAAGGCCTTTCAAATGCTTCCATACAAATGCCTTTGGCAACACCTAAAACAACCACGTCTTACATATTTCAGCTGGAAGACGGAAGCGGTTGTTCCGACACAGCAATAGTCACAATTAAAGTAGTAAATACGATCCCGGTGCAAGCCTTATTTTCTGCACCAGAAGCTTTATGTCGCCCACAGGATACAGCTTTGTTTTTTGATAAAAGCCTCGGTGTGATAAATAACTGGCACTGGGATTTCAATAACGGCCAGAACAGCAATTCCAAAGATCCTCCTGTCCAGAATTTTGTAACGAACGGAAATAATACGGGCTACCGGGTACATCTAACCGTAAAAGATACCGCTGGCTGTACAGATTCTACCTCACAGGTAATAAAGTTTGCAGACAATTGTTATATAGCGGTTCCTACTGCTTTCACTCCAAACGGTGATGGCTTAAATGACTATCTCTACCCGTTGAATACCTATAAGGCTTCTAAAATCCTTTTCAGGGTTTACGACCGCAATGGTCAACTTGTTTTTGAAACAACAGACCGATCTAAGAAATGGGATGGAACATACAGAGGCGTTCCGCAAGGCACCAGTACCTATGTATGGACCTTCAATTACACCATTAATGGCAACTCGTATTTTTTAAAAGGAACAACAGTGCTGATCAGGTGAGATCTTTTATTTCTTTTCCAGAACGATGCGAAAATGATCCATCAACTCCCGTTCAAAACATTGTTTATTAGCCCTGTGCCGGAATACCTGCAGTTTGGAACGGAATTTTTTATCACTGATAAAACGTGGTACCAGGCTTAAATACAATCCATAT
Organism: Flavisolibacter sp.; assembly: GCA_035714205.1. Lineage (GTDB taxonomy): Bacteria > Bacteroidota > Bacteroidia > Chitinophagales > Chitinophagaceae > Flavisolibacter. The sequence goes on from DASTMJ010000018.1 coordinate 34,899, forward strand.
TTTTTGGCGTTGAACCTTCGTATCCGCTTCCGCCATTGATTGGTGGTTTCAATATAATCCAGCCTGCCACTGCTTATATTCACCAGTTCAAAAAAAGGCCCGGCCGATTCCAGTATCATTTCTGAGCCATAGGGAAGCCAGGAACCGGGGAAATGATCAGTCATCAGTTTGATAAGAAAAGCATCGGAATGTTTATCTGCAGCACCACTAAGATCAGTTACATCAATCATATTCTTACCCCATGCCATGGTCTGTAAAAAAAAGCGGCCGCCTGCCGGCAAAAGATTACTTACGGTTTCAAAAAAACGCCGGTAGATCTCTTCCTGCCTGCCTTCCTTATATTCTTCAAATGAACAGAAATGCTCAAAGGCACCTACTGATACAATGGCATCAAACAATCCATAATCACCAGGTGTTACGGTTCGTACATCCTTAATGTGCACATCAAAACCTTTACTTTTACAGGCCTTGTATTGACCGTCTGAAAAGGTTAAACCAACAGCCACAGCACCTTTCCCGGTAACATAATTCAGAAAGGGTCCCCACCCGCAACCCATATCCAAAACACGGCTTCCCTTACCTATGCGTAATTGTTCTGCCATAAATTGGTGTTTGGCCGCTTGTGCTTCTTCCAGGCTAAGCGAAAAATTACCGTCGTATTTCGCACCGCTAAAATCAGCCATCTCGCCCATGCTCAGCCGGAAAATCTTGTCCATAGTGGTATAGGTAAAATCAATGTCTTCTTTGGTAGCCATATGCATGTTTTTAAAACTGGAGTGCAGGAATCCGTTTGAAAAATAGTCGCCGACTGCTCAAAATTTGAAAAGATAATTGCCTTGCTAAAAATGAATGCCTCTTAAGATGCCCTAACTTCTATAAGGTACGAAGAATTCGCATGTGCTTAAAGTCGATTCAGGAACGAACCTGGTAAAAAAGATTGCAGAAAACAACCGTATCGTTGAACCAATCGTGCAAAACACAGTAACAGATCCATCCCCTTTCTTTTTTGTAAATTACAGTAGATGAAACCAGTTCTTAACCTGCTATGCTTTTTGATACTGCCGTTAATGCTACCGGCACAAAAACTGGTTTCATTGGTAATTGATGGCTCCATCAATCCTGCTTCCGCCAGTTTTATTGAACGTGGATTAAAAAAAGCAATTAAGGATAGTGCCCGGGGTTTATTGATCCAATTGAATACCCCCGGGGGTTTGCTGAAATCAACAAGAGTTATTGTTGGCGCCATCCTCGACGCACCGGTACCGGTAATTGTGTACGTGGCCCCGGGAGGCGCACATGCAGGATCCGCAGGTGTATTTATTACCATGGCAGCCCATGTAGCCGCCATGGCCCCCGGAACAAATATTGGTGCTGCCCACCCTGTTTCACAAGGTGGAATGGATACCACCATGAATGAAAAAGCAACCAACGACGCAGCAGCCTTTGTACGCACTATCGCTGAAAAAAGAAATCGCAACGGTGTATGGGCCGAGGAAGCGGTACGAAAAAGTGTATCCCTTACCGGTAGTGAGGCCGTGCAAAACAATGTGGTGGACCTGCTGGCTACAGATACCAGGCAGCTCCTCCTGGATATTGATGGAAAAACCATAGAAACTTCATCGGGTACCGTTACTCTTCAAACAAAGAATATAACCATAGAACCGCTGGAGATGACCCTGGCTGAAAAGATCCTGAATATCCTCAGCGATCCCAACCTGGCCTATATTCTTTTGATGCTTGGTTTTTACGGGTTATTATTTGAACTCTACAACCCCGGGGCCATGTTCCCGGGTATCATGGGAGTACTGTGTCTTATACTGGGCTTATACGCCATGCATGCTTTACCTATAAATTATGCCGGCCTGGCACTCATCATTTTCGGCATCATCCTTTTCCTGCTTGAAATAAAGATCACCAGCTATGGATTGCTGACCATTGGCGGACTGCTTTCATTGTTACTGGGTTCATTAATGCTGATTCGTGAAGATCCTGTATTCCCGCTCCTGAAGCTGTCTTCTGCCGTCATTATAGCCACCACGGGAATGACAGCCCTGTTTTTCCTGTTTATCATAGGCGCAGGGTTAAAGGCCCAAAGAGCAAAACCTGTTACAGGCCTGGAAGGTTTTTTGGGAGAAACCGGGATTGTGTTGCAGGCACTTGATCCTTCGGGAACCGTTCATGTTCATGGTGAAATATGGCAGGCAGAATCTTTATCAGGTAAAATAGAAGCCGGCCGGAAGATCCGCATCATCTCAATGAAAAATTTCCGCTTAACAGTAGAGCCTCTTTAACCTTTAATACATATCATGGAACAGTATCCCATCATTCTTATTGTTATTGTTGTTTTTGCACTGATCATTTTGAGCAATGCCATTCGTATTTTACGTGAATACGAACGTGGAGTTGTTTTCCGGCTGGGACGCCTGGCAGGAAACGGCGTAAAAGGACCCGGCCTTATCCTCTTGATCCCTATTATTGATAAAATGGTAAAAGTCAGCCTGCGAACTGTTGTACTGGACGTACCTCCACAGGATGTGATCACGCAGGATAACGTTTCCATAAAAGTAAATGCGGTTGTGTACTTCCGTGTGATGGAACCACAAAAAGCAATTGTGCAGGTAGAGAATTTTCTGGCCGCCACTTCGCAGATCTCGCAAACAACCTTACGAAGTGTGTTGGGACAATCAGAACTGGATGAGATCCTCTCAAAAAGAGATAAGATCAACCAGCAATTGCAGCAGATCATTGATGGTCATACTGAACCATGGGGTATAAAAGTTTCCAACGTGGAATTAAAACAAATTGACCTTCCACAGGAAATGCAAAGAGCAATGGCACGGCAGGCAGAAGCAGAAAGAGAACGACGTTCCAAAGTTATTTCTGCCGAAGGTGAGTTCCAGGCCTCACAACGACTGGCAGATGCAGCGCAGATACTTGGCAGCCAGCCAAGTGCTTTAACATTACGCTACCTGCAAACCCTGGTGGAAATTTCTTCAGAACACAACACCACCACCATTTTCCCTGTCCCCATAGATCTGTTAAAAGGATTTATAAAGGAGAAATAAAAGCTGTACAATAAAAACGATAAAAACCTTTTATTACGATATCAGTTTCTGGATCCGTAATTCCTGGACGATTTTATTGAGCACATCCATATTGGAATGAGTAATGCCAATTGCAGGAACAATTCTTTGATTGCTCAACTCAAAAAACAGGGCTTCCGATAACTGGCTGACCTCTCTTTCCTTCTGGCCGATCAATGGTATGGCTTTAAAACGGGAATCTTCCTGGAAGATCTTGAATGGAACTACCTGGTGAACCGTTTCTGTACCCGACTGGTGTGACACCAGTATGGTAAGAGATGCTACTTCATTTGACATAATAGGTTGATGCTTGTTTAATAGGTAACGGCTGTTCTGTTACCGGATTGTATATATGTTTCTAATTGCGTACGGAAAGGTTGGTTATCTATACATGATAGAAAAAGACCTTTAACATGGTTCAGTGACAATGATTTTGAACGGATCAGGTCAGCAAGCTCCGGATCAAAATAGATCCATTCAGTTTTACTTTCATAATCCCTTACGCATGAAAGAAGCATATCCATATGACCCGGTGAAGGTTTTAACTTCATAGCTTCATAATAGGCATCCAGTTCACCGGTTACTTTTGGAAAATGTTCGGGATTAAATTGGTCGGTATCTTTTACCAGGTATTGATTATAAAACATAAGTTATTTTAAAGGAAGAAAAGCAGAATGCAGACTTTGAACAGTTGCCAGGAGTAAAAAAGAGCAAGGTGCCTGCTGTGAAGGTACTCTTACCTGCTCACATGTTATGTTATATTTATCGTCCATAGAGAATGGGGCCTTCATTCAGAACTTACCCTGCTAAAGCTACTCCTTAACACCATCCCCCCTTTATTAAGCCTACCTTACATCCATGACGGTTATGATACCGCCTGTAAATAAATCAAATGTCAAACATTACACAAGTAGTTAGAACAGACAAACACATGACTACCTTAAAAAAAGGAATTGTTGCCACAGAGCTTGACCAGGTATTAAGCAGTACAGGGCCTTATACGGTATTTGCTCCGTCCGACCTTGCCTTTGAAAAACTGGAAAAAGGAACAATGGAGAAACTGTTGCTACCCGAAAATAAAGCAAAGCTTACCGAATTATTAAACCGCCACGTGGTGAAGGGAAAGCTCAGCTTTGATGAATTAAAAGACGGTGAAAAGCTGAAAACACTAAACGGTTCTGAAGTTTTAGTGAAAGTGAAAGATGGTAAAGTGCAGATCAACGACGCTACTATTCAAACCCACGATGTAAAAACCTCGAACGGTGTGATTCATTCAGTGGATTCAGTTTTAAATAATTGATCTTTTTCCGGGCCAGCCATTAACCACGGCTGGCTTTTTTATGCCTTCCTGTGGCAGCCACAGCAGAACATCTAATATCTTCTCTAAAATTTTACTACTTCAAATTTTTTTGTGGCCCTGTAAAAACCTATTGTCCTATCGCCTGGAGAAACTCTGTTTTTTTTCGCTTCGACACATCCAGCATCGTTCCATTACGCATCATAACCTGGCCGCCTTCGCCCCTGATATATTTTTCAACATAAAATGTGTGAATAATAGTGGAATGATGGATACGTAAAAAACGTTCCTGTGGTAACAGTTCTTCAAAATCTTTTAGCGTTCGGCTTACAAGAAACTTCCGGTCATTCACAAGGAAAATAGTTGTGTAGTTATTGCTTGCTTCAAGGTAAATGATGTCTTCCAGGTTTATAAATTGCAAACCATCACCGGTTGGAATGGTAATGCGGCGCAATTGTTTTTTTTGAAAATGCTCCAGCAATAATGCTACCTGTTGCGATGAGGTGCGGTTCGTTCTGTTATGAGCCGCCTTTTCAACAGCCTGTTTTAATTCTTCAATATCCACCGGTTTAACCAAATAATCCAAGGCACTGTACCGGATGGCCTTTATGGCATAATGATCATACGCAGTTACAAAAATAAGTTCAAAGTTTTTATACTCCAGTTGCTGCAACATCACAAAACCATTCATCACAGGCATTTCAATATCTAAAAACACCAGGTCGGGTCTCAGGCTTTCAATAGTCTCTATACCCTTTTCGGCAGATTCACACCGGGCAACAATTTCAACCTGCGGACAGTGTTTTAACTTCTCACTTAAAGCACTCAGGTTGCTTTCATCATCATCAATTAAAATGGTTTTTAACATGCGATCGTTTTAGTAAGCTCCGCTATTAATTTTTACAATGGCTGTTGTCCCCACCGGGCAACCCTCCAGTTCCAGGTCCCTGATCTGAACATCGTTTCCCATATGGTTTCTGTTATGAAGATGTATACGTTCTCTTGTTATGTTGATTCCATGCGATTGCTGGCCGGGCTTATTCATCTCCTTTACAATAGCAGCTTTCTTTCGGCCGATCCCATTATCGGTAACCGAATAAATGATATGTTCTTTTTCTAACCGGGCATATACACTCAATTGCCGGTTTTTATCCTGTTTATTCAGTAATCCATGATGAATGGCATTTTCAACAAATGGTTGAATAATGAGTGGCGGAACCTTGTAATCCCCTTCCAGTAATTCAGGATCTGCATCCAGTTGATAACTGAATTTATTGTTACAACGAAACTGCTCCATCTCAAGATATAATCGTAAAGCTTCAAAGTCTTTTTGAAAAGGAACGATATTGTTTTTCGAACTGTCCAGTATTGACCGTATCAACTTTGCAAAACGGGCCAGGTAAGCGGTTGCTTTGTCAGGCTGCCTGGTTTGCATAAGGTTATCTATAGCACTTAAACAATTAAATATAAAATGAGGATTCATTTGTGCCCGCAATGCCTGCATCTCCAATTCCAGGGCCCTGCGTTTTAACGTTAACTGGTTTTGCTCATACCGCAGTTTTTCATTCTTACGTTTTAAAATGATGTTCCTCATTACAAGAACAGAGAATAAGATCAGTACAACAATACATACCAGTAACAGGTTTTTTAGTTGCGATTGTTTTTGTAACTCTTTTGCATTCAAAACAAGTTGTTGTTCACTGATGGCTTTATCCTTGTTCAGTAATTCAATTTTAGAAGCAGCTTCTGAAGCAGCCAGGTATAGGGAAGTACGCTGGGCAAATTGAACGGTTTCCATGGAATCGTTAAGAGCCGTATACCGCCTGAAATAAGCAAACGCACTATCTACTCTTTTTAGTTTTTCAAACAAGGTTGCCATAAGATAATGGGCATCCTTACTAAATTGTTTGTTATGGGATTGTTCCGCGGTATGCAATAATTCACGGGCCAGTTGCAGGCTTTTGGTATACATCTTTTTTGCCTCGTAAACTTTTCCAAGCACCAGCAACGATTGCATGAATGGTAACACATCACCTGACTGGCGTAACCCTTCCAGCATTGGCAACAATTGAATCAATATAGTATCATATTGTTTTTGCTCCAGTTGCAGACTTACTGAAAAACCCCACAAAGAAGCACTGAACCTTTTTTGCACAACCTGGTCTTTGGTTAATGATTCAATATTGTATCTATGTTTTTGCTGGTAATAGGCAGCCGAATCATATTGTTTTAACTGAAGGTGGGCATAGGCCATGTCTTCCAGGTGCGGCCATAATAACAAAAAAGGTATGGACCATTGGAGGCACTGATGATAATAATAAAGCGCCTTCCGCGGGTCACCTGCACGGTTGAAAGAACGGGCAATAAAGGCCAGTGAAACTGCGGTTAAAAGCGAGTCCTTTAATTCTGCTCCTGTCTTTTGTGCCTCATTAAGATTCCCGAAAGCTTCCCAATAAGCCCCGCTTTTTGCATAAATAAAACCTGCCGCCTCTTTAGCCCAGGCCAGGCTTCTTTTATCCCTTGCTTCATACGCCATCTTCTTTGCCTTTGCTGCAGCAGAATGGGCACTATCATACAAACCTTGCTGAGCCAGTGACAAAGCCAGCCTGTAATAACAATCAGAAACAAGCCCGGGCTCATGTACCGTTTTCAAAACCTTTAATGCATCGCGGCTATAGCGCTCCATGATCTTTGGGTGCCCCAATAACTTCCCGTTCACATCGGCTATTGCAAACAGGGCGGTGACCTCCCCTTTTTTGTAGTGAATGGCAACCGCTTCACGGTAAGCCCTGTTGGCATATTCCAGGGCAGAATCTGAATGGATCACATAATAGGTGAACGCTTTTGCCATCGCATTCAGCTGGTCCACCCTGTTTTTTCCCGTACTGTTCTGAACCAGTTTCAGCAGGCTGTCGGTGTTGTAATATTGACCTGAAGCATTCCCGGTTGCTAAAAAAAATATGATTAAAAATCGTGCAAACATCCTGGTAAGCTTTAGCCGCGTTCCTCTTTTAAATTTACTTAATATTATTCCCACCACGAATTATTAAACGGTTTAACCAGGCAGCGCATACATGTTCACCGGCTTATACCGGTGTATGTAGTGGCAAATTAATAACTGATAGTACCCTTATAGGTAATAGTGCCGTTCAGCTTTGCCGGATCGCCAATAGCAGACCCTGTAAAATTTCCGGTAGCCTCTTCAAACCTGCCGGTACCACCTTGTATGGTATGATTCATTACCACGTCCATAATACCATCAGGCCGGGGCATAGCGGTTCCGGCAAAAGAAGTATAAAATTCATCACCGTTGGCGGCATAAAATGTAGCGGTACCGCTCAGGCTAAATGGTGGAGCCGTTGTTAGATTCAAAGTGGAAAGGGCTACAAACTTCCCCTCACCTAAATGACTGGATTGACCGATTCCTGTAATTCTTTGCAAAAGCATGGGAGGATTACTCAGCCGTTCATTCGTTGTTTCGTATGTTCCTTTTAAAGGAAGCATGGTACCATGGGTTTTTGCAGAAGCTGCAACTTCATCCTGTTGTTGAAAAGACGCTGTTTTCCTGCAGGACAATAATATAATACCGGCTGCAAGGCATATACACAGCCTTTGAAATACTTGTTTCATTGTTTTGTGTTTTGTTTTAATTGATGTTGATCCGCGGGGGATCTTTGATCTTAGAAAAAGCTGCAGCCTTTTAATAATCTTATTAAAACTAG
>DASTMJ010000019.1:0-10851 GCA_035714205.1 Flavisolibacter sp.
TTTTAAAATGGAGCAAAGGTGACAACTATGCGCAGACAAGAAGCGCTGAAAAATTTACGGTAACACAGGAAGATGGCAGGTGGGTACCAACACCACCAGCATATGCCCAGGCTTTAGAACCCAAATGGTGTGATATACGCACCTTGTTATTGGATTCTGCTGCCCAATTTATGCCTCCTGCTCCTCCGGTTTATAACATGAAGGATACTGCATCAGCCTACTGTAAGGAAGTGATGGAGGTTAAACATGTAATAGAAAATTTGACGGAAGAACAAAAGCATATTGCTGATTTTTTTGATGATAATCCTTTTAATCTTCATGTTACGGGGCATGTAATGTATGCTACCAAAAAGTTTTCACCCCCAGGCCACTGGATGAATATTGTGGGTATAGCTGCTCAAAAATCAGGAGCCGATTTTCATAAAACCATAGCTGCGTACACAGAAACATCTATTGCCTTGTTTGATGGTTTTATTGCGTGCTGGAAATCAAAATTCAAAACAAATACCATCCGGCCTGAGACGGTGATCAACAAATACCTGGATCCATCCTGGCAACCTTATATTCAAACGCCTCCTTTCCCATCTTATGTAAGTGGTCACTCAGTAATTTCTGCTGCATCTGCGGAAGTAATGAGCCACCACTTCGGAGATAATTTTGCCTATACGGATACTTCCGAGCTGGAATTCGGAATTCCCAATCGATCATTCAAATCGTTCAGGGATGCAGCTATGGAAGCTTCATGGTCTCGTTTATATGGTGGTATACATTTCCGTTCTGATCTTGAACAAGGCAATCTTGTTGGAAAGAACATTGGTGAGTTCATAGTCAGGAAACTTCACCAGAAAGAAAACCAATTATCGTACAACCGCTAAAAAAACTGCTTTTATGAAACAATTACTAACGATACTCACTTTCGTAATAATTTCTCATGTCTCGAATGCCCAAGGTTGCGTAGCTATTCGCAGTACAGGATCCTCCTGCACATTACAGGAACCGCACGAGGATAATACGAACTGGCAATTCAACGCCAATTACCGTTACTTCAGATCGTTCCGGCATTTTAAAGGGGAGCAGGAACAAAAAGAAAGATTAGAACAAAACACAGAGGTTATCAATTATTCTCATTCGCTTGATCTTTCTATTGTACGAAAACTAAATAGCCGCTGGTCTTTAAGTTTGAATATGCCTATACTGGCCAATGTTCGTTCTTCTTTATATGAACATGGTCTGGTAAATGGTACTTATGTAGTAAGAGAAAGACGCAATACAGAATCCTTTGGTCTTGGAGATATGAGGGCAAGCGTTTATTACTGGTTGTTTGATCCAAAAAAGACCTTGAAAGGCAATGTGCAGTTTGGAATGGGAATAAAGTTTGCCACAGGTGATTACGATTATAAAGACTACTGGCACAATGTAGGTCCCAACGGAACCAGTGAATTGCGTACGGTAGATCAGTCTATACAGCTGGGAGATGGAGGAACCGGGATCACGGCTGAACTAAATGCCTATTACAATGTCCATCGCAGTTTAAGTGTATATGCAAACGGATTCTATTTATCCAATCCACGTGAAGTAAATGGCACAAGAACGTATCGGGAAACACTTTCGCCGGCTTTATACAATGAAACAATTTGCAGTGTTGCAGACCAGTATATGGCAAGGGCAGGATTCTCCTATGCTGTAAATAAATTTTCCTTTATGGCGGGTGGCCGCGTAGATGGTATACCTGTTTATGATCTTGTTGGTGGTAGCGGAGGATTCAGAAGACCAGGTTATGCTATTGCAATTGAGCCGGGTATAAGCTATATGACCAAAAAAACCAACTGGTTTATAACCGTGCCATTTGCTGTTTTACGTAATCGTACACAGAGTGTAACCGATAAGGAAAGAAGTGCAAAGACCGGGACCTTTCAGCAAGGAGATGCTGCATTTGCCGATTATGTGATCAATGCAGGGTATTCTTTTCGTTTTTAATCACCAGCAACCTAAACTGCTTTTACAATGAAAAAATTATTGCAAATAGTTGCTGGTGCAATTTGGTGCATGCTTCATTCTGCACCTGCATCGGCACAAACAGAAATTGACGGTATCATGATGTACAAAAACAATTTTTGTTTTGGTACTGTTTATACGCATAGTTCCTGGGATCAATACTGGGAAGGAAATTTTAAAAGAGAAAATGCCAATCTTGGTTCCGTTACCACCCAAATGCTTGGGGTAATGGGGAATTACGGGATCAGCAATAAACTGAACGTACTTTTTGGAGTGCCATATGTACAAACAAAGGCTTCGGCTGGCCAGCTGAACAGCATGAAAGGTGTACAGGACCTTTCACTTTGGATAAAATGGATGCCGGTGCAAACAAATATTGGCAAAGGAAGTTTGACCTTATATGGGGTAGGGGGCTATACATTTCCGCTTACAGATTATACGCCTGATTTTTTACCAATGTCGATTGGTTTACGGAGTAAAACTTTATCGTTGCGAGGGATGATTGATTACGAAGTGAACAACCTGTTTGCGACACTCTCCGGTACCTACATGTTTCGCGATAATATTAAAATTGATCGCGACAATTATTACACAACAGAAATGCATTACACCAACGAGGTTAAAATGCCAAATGCTGCGCAATTTAATTTCAGGTTGGGTTACAGGAGTGAGCGATTGATTGCTGAAGCGGTGATCAATCAATTTAATACGCTGGGTGGTTTTGATATAACCAAAAACAATATGCCTTTTCCCAGCAATAAAATGAACGCAACCATGGTAGGGCCTCATTTTAAATATAATTTTAAAAAGCCACATGGTCTTTCCCTTGTTGGAGGAGCAGATTACACTGTTGCCGGACGAAATATGGGACAGGCAACCAGCTTTTCTGCCGGTGTATTTTATGTAATTCATTCCCTGTTTTAATCATTCAAAGAACCAACAATGAAAAAGTTTATCTATTATATACTTTCCCCTTTTTTGTTATACGCATTTTCATCATGCAGCAAATCATTGGATGAGGTTAATGCATCATTTCCACAGCTTGCTCCATCTAAAATTGATTTGAATGCAGGCTCGTGGAAACCTATTTTATTATCTGCTGCGAATGAATTTCCATTGGCAGCTCCCGTTGCTACCAGTTCGCCCGGGTACGTGGCCGAATTAAATGAAATAAAAGCATGGCAACATAAGCTGACCGAAAGAGAAGAGGCGATCATTAACTATTGGAGTGTGGGTGGTGTGTTACGGTGGAATGAGATCATGAGGGAATTGGTTGCGAAGCACAATTTACCGCCTTACCAAAATGCAGATGGCACGTACCCGGCTCCAAGCGCTGCCAATCCATTTGCTTATCCGGTATTTCCTTTTGCCAATCCCCCGTATGCTGCAAGAGCTTATGCGTACGTTTCAGCTGCCCAATATGATGCGTTGGTAGCGGCATATCATTATAAAAAACTGTACAATCGTGAGGCACCTTATAAGTTTGATGCCAATATCAGGGCTTTGGTACCACAGACTGATCTTCCTTCTTATCCATCAGAAGATGCAACCATCATTGGTGTTACCGTTGAATTATTGAAGTTGTTATTCCCTGCCGACCTGGATTATATACAGCAAAAGGCAGATGAACATAAATTATATCGCATTATAGCTGGTGCCAATGTAAGAAGTGAGATGGAAGCTGGCGAACAATTGGGAAGACAGGTTGCACAGAAATTCACCGCAAGAGCCCGTACCGACAGGGCCGGAACAGCAGGTGGTAATCCTGCTATATGGGCAGCATTAGAAGCAGACTGTTTAGCAACTGGTGAAGCAGCATGGATAAGCCAGGAGTCTCCAAAAAGACCTCCCATGCTTCCTTTGTTTGGAAAAGTGAAAACATTTTTGTTTGATTCAGCAACATTGGTTGCTATACGTCCACCTGCTCCACCTTCTACTAAGTCTGAACAATTTAAAAAAGAAGTGGAAGAAGTATTATTCTATAGCAAAAATTACGACAGGGAAAGAATGCGTATCGTAAGTTATTGGGCCGATGGTGTTAATACACCAACCCCACCAGGCCATTGGAACGCTATAGCCGCCGAGCATTTTGTAAAAGAAAACTACAGTGAAGTAAGATGGGCCCGTAATCTTGCCTTATTGAATATGGCATTAATGGACGGGGCCATAGCTTGTTGGGATGCCAAGTTTTTATATTTTAATCCAAGGCCATCACAAGTAAACCCCGAGATAAAAACATTAACAGGTCTTCCCAATTTTCCTTCATATACATCGGGGCATTCAACGTTTAGTGGTGCTGCTGCCACCATACTTGGATATATATTACCATCCAAAGCATCTGCATTTACTGAAATGGCACTTGAGGCTTCCAATTCCCGGTTATATGGGGGTATACATTACAGGAGCGATTGTGAACAGGGCCTGTTATGCGGTAAGCGTGTAGGCGGTTTTGCAGTAGCAAGGGCAATGGCGGACGGAGCCGACTAAGAAAGCGTTTTTTGAAGATTCGCATATAGCAGAATGCCGGTTGAGGAGCCGGCATTTTTGTATGTATTACCTTAACAAAAATGCCATACCAGAAAACAACATCCTGGCTTCATAAGTTCTTTTATTTGTATCTTTTGATTCAAATTTTATAACCTCATTTGCTTTCATGAAAAGAAACCTTAGTCTCATCATTGGTTTGCTGGCTGTATTGTTTGTACAGGCACAAACTATACAAACACCCGATGTTCTTTGGGGACAATTATTTGAAGAAGTTCAAATCAAAAGAATATTTAAAGACAATAAAACCTTTGTAGATGCAGTGCCCAGGTTTTCCAGGGACGTGATTTTAAAAAATTACGAACAGCAAAAATTAAGCGATTCTTTCAACCTGGCGTCATTTGTAGAGCGGAATTTTATAGTTCCTTCTGTACCTGTTGTAAAGGTGAAAGAAGGCCTGGATATAAAAGCGCATATTGAAGACCTGTGGGATGTACTGCAACGTAAGGCCGATGTAAAACAATCAAACAGTTCTTTATTACCATTGCCTGAATCTTACATTGTTCCCGGCGGACGTTTCCGGGAGATTTATTACTGGGACAGTTATTTTACCATGCTGGGTTTAATTGAAAGCAAACGGTATGCGCTGGTTGAAAATATGCTTGATAATTTTAAATTCCTTATTGAAGAATATGGGCATATCCCGAATGGTAACCGAAGCTATTATCTTAGTCGTTCTCAGCCCCCGTTTTTTGCATTGATGGTGGATCTTCTTGCTGAAAAAAAGGGCAACAGTATTTATAAAAAATATTTTTCAGCTCTTGAAAAAGAATATAAATGGTGGATGCAGGGGGAAGAGGACCTGGAAGAAGGTGAGGCACACAGAAGGGTTGTAAAAATGAAAGACGGAAGTATTTTAAACAGGTACTGGGATGATAAAAAAGCACCAAGGGAAGAATCTTTTGCAGAGGACGTTACCACTTTTGGTGAAACCAAAGATTCCGTGATATTTACCAACCTGAGGGCCGGTGCGGAAAGCGGCTGGGATTTCAGCAGCAGGTGGTTTTCAGATACCATGCATTTAAAAACAATTGAAACAACCGATATTATTCCTGTAGACCTTAACAGTCTTTTATTTGCTTATGAATCGATATTGAGTAAAGCAGCCAGGGTAAATGATAAAGGAAATTCTTCTGTTTATTATAAAAACAGGGCAGATAAAAGGAAGCTTGCTCTCCAAAGGTATTGCTGGAACGATAAGCTTAAATTCTTTTTTGATTACAATTTCAAAAAAGATCAAACAACCGATAAATGGGCGGCATCCGGGGCCATGCCTTTATTTGTGAAGCTGGCTTCAGAAAACCAGGCAAGGTTTGCGCAGCGAAACATAAAAGAAAAATTATTAAAGCCCGGTGGCATTGCAACAACGGTATATCATACAGGGCAGCAATGGGATGCGCCTAATGGCTGGGCACCGCTTCAATATATTACAGTTAAAGGGTTGATGAATTATAAATTCAACACCCTGGCGCAAACTATTGCTGAACGGTGGATGGGTGTTAATGAAAAGGTGTTTGCAACCACCGGTAAAATGTTGGAGAAATACAACGTGGAAGACACGAACCTTGAAAGTGGTGGTGGTGAATATCCAACCCAAGATGGTTTTGGATGGTCAAACGGAGTGTATTTAAAATTGCGTGCCTTATTTATTCAACATCAAAATACAGCTAAGCCCATGAAAGCCTTTTAATGAACAAGGTGTGAAAAAAGTCAGTTCGATCCGGTTTTTGCCAGGAGCATATAGTTATTCTGCCGATGGTCATTAAATGGATGATATTATGATTATTTACATTAAATTCAGCCAAGTAAATGATCATAAACCAACTGCATAAAAGCACTGCTATTTTTTATACCCACTACCTCAAGGTCATTTCGGCTGGGTCAACATTTATATTTGTTTTTCTATTTCTAAACCAGCCATCATGGTGCCAGCTAAATGGAAATTCATTTGAAGATTCAACTCTTAGATTACACTATGCCATTTACAAAAAGGCCATTAATAATGACTTGCATATTTATAATGGAAAGGAATATATCGGGTCCTACCCATTAACGACGGGCACTGCGTTTTTTGAAAGTTCCTCCTACCAAAACAGCTCAATTCAATATGATGGGGTTTTGTATCATAACATATTACTGGCATTTGACCTGGTAAGTAATGAAGTTGTTATCAAAGGTTTGCAGGATGTAAGCATCGTTTTAGATATTGATAAAGTGGATTTTTTTTTACTGGACAGACATAGGTTTGTTAAATTAAAACCCGACAGTTCTTCCAAAAATTCTTTGCCTTTAGATTACTATGAGGTACTGCACGATGGTTCGATGAAATTATACGTTAAACGCAGGAAACAGGTTGAGCGTTCATTCAGGGCAGAAGATCCAATGATCTTTGCCGGTTATAATTTATATTTTATTAAAAAGGGAAACCTGTATCATCCTATTGACAGTAAAAAAGATTTGATGGCTCTTTTAAAAGATCAGGATAGAGCGTTAAAAGAATTAATAAAGAAACAGCGGCTGAACTTTAAAAATAAATTTGAAGAGTCCGTTTTTAAAGTCGTGCTATTTTATGATTCATTAAAAAAATGATCATGCCTTCCAGGTTACGTATTCTTTTTTTCGGTTTCATCTTGTTTTCCTGCAAGGCGTTTGCGCAGCCATCGAAATTAATTACAGGTGAATTTACTTCAGCGAGTTTTGATGCATTTGTGAAAGAAGTGGAAGAAAAAACACCTTATTATTTTTATTATGATTCATTGGTGCTGGACAGTTTCAGGGTGAATATACAAGCAGAAGCATTGAGTATTACAGAGGTTTTAACCAAGGTTTTTGAAAACACATCCTTTCATTATTTCATTGATGCCTCAGGAAATATTTTTATTACAAAAACAACAGTTATTCATTCGCAACTGCCGGCTGATTTTTTTGACCGGGCAAAACAACAACCAGACACCTTACAAATTGCCAATACTCAAACAATCCCAAATGATGCAACGGAAAAGATCCGGTCTTCCATCGAAAACCGTCTTTATGAAATTGGTATGAAAACCCTTCCACCAAAATCCAGGGTAACGCTTGCCGGTTACATCAGGGATGTACGTAATGGGGAAGCAATTGCAGGTGCATCGGTTTTTATAGATAGCTTGTCAGCTAATGCAATGACAGATGGATTTGGATATTATTCTATAACACTTCCACCCGGAAGGCATATTTTGTATATCAACAGTGCCGGAATGAAAGCAACCAGCAGGCAGGTTTTGTTGCATGGCGATGGGCAGTTGAATATAGAGCTGAAAGAATACATTCCAAGTTTAAAAGAAGTTGTAGTTACGTCATCCCGTACGTCAAACACAAGAAGTTTACAAATGGGTTTCAGTAAACTCACCATTAAGAATATTAAACAGGTACCTGTGGTTTTTGGTGAGGCCGATGTGTTGAAGGTTGTATTGACATTACCAGGTGTTACCTCGGTTGGCGAGGGGAGTGCGGGCTTTAATGTTCGTGGTGGTTCCGCCGATCAAAACCTGATTCTTTTAAATGATGCTACTATTTATAATCCAACTCATTTATTTGGATTTTTTTCCGCTTTCAATCCTGACGTAATCAAGGGAGTAGAACTGTATAAAAGCAGCATACCTGAAAAGTATGGTGGTCGTTTATCTTCAGTGTTGGACGTTTCTGCAAAAGATGGCAATACAAAAAAGTTCTCAGGAACGGGCGGTATTGGATTGTTGACCAGTAAACTTGTATTGGAAGGACCGTTAGCAAAAGACCGATCTTCATTTATTGTAAGTGGGCGTACCAGTTATTCAAACTGGTTGCTTAAGAAAATTCCAAATTCTTCTTTCACAAAAAGTAAAGCTTCGTTTTATGATTTGAATTTTCATCTCAATCATACTCTAAATTCAAACAATAACCTTTATATAAATGGGTATATAAGTAATGACCAGTTTCAATTGAACAATGACACATCATACCAATATGGTAATAAAAACTTCAATGTTAAATGGAAGCATATTTTTAGTAATAAACTGTATGGTGTTTTTACAGCCGGGTATGATCATTATAAATACGATGTAAAAAGCGAAAGCAATACTACAAATGCTTACCAAATGGCATTTGATATAAACCAGGCTAATTTCAGATCTGATTTTACTTATGCCCTAAACCTTAAACACCTTTTTAAATTCGGGCTGACGTCCGTATATTTTAAATTACATCCCGGCTCTTTACTGCCGGTGGGCCGGCATTCGCTTGTGTTGCCAGATGTGTTACAACCAGAACAGGGACTTGAAACTGCCTTATATTTTGGAGATGAATATACAATAAGCCCAGACCTTTCTCTCAATGCTGGTTTTCGTCTCTCTGCATATAATTATTTAGGCCCCCGCAACCAGTTTGTCTATGTAGAAGGAGTACCGCGGTCTACATCAACTTTAATTGATACCATTCATTTTGGCAACAGCAAGATGATAAAAACCTATGTAAATCCTGAGTTCAGAATTGCAATGCGTTATAGCTTATCTGAACATACATCTGTTAAACTGGGTTTCAACACTTTGCGGCAATTCATTCATATGTTGTCAAACACCAATGCCATTTCTCCCACTGATGTCTGGAAATTGAGTGATGCCTATATCAAACCGCAATCAGGCTTACAGTTCTCTGCAGGCTTTTACCAGAACTTTCAATCCAACACGATTGAAACGTCAGTTGAGGTTTACTACAAGAAAATGAAAAACTTTCTTGATTATAAAAGTGGCGCCAGTTTATTGTTGAATCATCATATTGAAACAGATGTGATCAGCTCTGAAGGAAAGGCATATGGTGCCGAACTTCTTGTGAAAAAAACATCAGGAAAGTTAAATGGGTGGATGAGTTATACCTATTCAAGAACGCTGTTACGGTCTAACGATGCCCAAGCTGGTGAATTAGTGAATAAAGGAGCATGGTATCCGGCTAATTACGACAAGCCACATAATGCAAATTTTGCGGGCAATTATAAATTCTCACACCGCTACAGTATTTCATTAGGAGTGAATTACAGTACAGGAAGACCCATTACCCTGCCTTTAGCTATTTTTAATATGGGGGGAGCCCAAAGAGTTTTTTATTCAGAGCGCAACGGCTACCGCATACCTGATTATTTCCGGACTGATATTTCTTTTTTAATAGAAGGAAACCATAAAGTAAAGCAACGAACACATAATTCATGGTCTTTTGGAGTGTATAATGTTACGGGCCGCAAAAATGCTTATTCCGTTTATTTTATTGAGGAGAATGGTTATGTGAAGGGATACCAGTTATCGATTTTTGGAACCATCATACCTTTTGTTACCTACAATTTCAGATTTTGAGAATGAAAGAAATAAAATACTATTCACTTATTTTCTTACTGGTGCTTCTGGCATGCAGGCAACCATATGAACCACCACCTATTAAAGCCGACTATAATTTTTTAGTTGTGGAAGGTGTTATAAATACTACACCCAATTCTTCAACCACTATATTATTATCAAGAACCCGTAACCTGGCAGATACCTTTCTTACCAGTCCAGAGAGATTTGCACAAATAGAAATAGAATCCGGTTCCGGAAATCTTTATAATCTTATGGAGGGTGAACCAGGCATTTATACATCCAACCAGTTAACATTGAATCCCAATCAAACCTACCGCTTACACATATGGGTTGGCAATGATCAATTTATTTCTGATTTTGTCACAGTAAAAAACACGCCGCCCATTGACAGTATTACATGGAAAAGAGATGATGGCGTGACTCTTTATGCCAATACACATGATCCGCAAAACAATACCCGTTATTACCGGTGGGATTTTATAGAGACCTGGCAATACAGGTCGGTTTATGAAACGGATATGGGAGTGCAAAATGGAATGATCTATTTCCGGGACTCTACCAACCAGATCTATAATTGCTGGAGAAGCATGAACTCGACCGAGATTTTATTGGCATCATCAGTCCGTTTATCGCAAGATGTAATTGACAAGATGCCTTTACAGATTATACCGGAAAAGTCTGAAAAATTAAGCGTCAGGTATAGTATGTTGCTGAAGCAATATGCTCTTACCGAAGAGGCGTATAAGTATTGGGAGATCCTTCAAAAAAATACGCAAAAATTAGGTACGTTGTTCGATGCACAACCCTCGCAACTGGTAAGCAATATTTATAATACTACAAATCCTTCGGAGCCGGTGATCGGTTATATATCTGCCTGCAACGTTCAAGAAAAAAGAATATTTATAAGAAATTTTGAAGTGTTTCCCTGGGAAGGTAGTTTTTCTTCACCTGC
>DASTMJ010000020.1:0-18112 GCA_035714205.1 Flavisolibacter sp.
AAATTACTACCACAATGTACCCTCCCGCTTACTGGTGTACGTTGTGTAAAAAAGATTGTTAGTGAACTTGCGGTGATAGATGTAACAGAAGACGGATTTGTATTGAAAGAAAGGGCACCCGGGGTAAGTGTTGAGGAAATAAAATCCAAAACAGCAGGTAAATTAATTGTTGAGGGAGAAATTCCTGAGATGAAAATCTGACGGATCTACAAATAAAAAATCCCTGCCTCGCAGGGATTTTTATGTATTGAGTTTGTGTAATTAGCTCTTTTTGATCTTAGTCTCCGTTTTACCATTTTTAGTTTCAATCTTCACTTTCTTTACTTCCTCTTTTTTTGCCTCGTTTTTTGATAAGGCATTTACTGCATTGGCATCAACAACTTCGCCGGTAATATTGATAACTTTATGCTCAGGAACACCTGCAATCTTAATATTCACGGGTTTAGTAAAATGACCCATGGCAGCTGCATTATAACCAACTTTTAATTTTGAAGTAGCGTTAGGCGCAATTGGTTCTTTTGAGAATTCAGGAGTGGTGCAACCACAACCAGCCCAGGAATTTTCAATAACAATTGGCTTATCGCTGGTATTTGTAATGGTAAAGTATGTTGTAACCGGAACGCCTTGCTTGATCTTACCAAAATCATAGGTTTCAACGTTCACCTTAATCACCTCATCCGCCTTTTGTTGAGCCATCGCTGTAAAGCCAGTTGCAAACACAGCAGCTAGTAAAAGAATTTTTTTCATTTTCTTAATGTATTTGTTGTTTTAAAAAATTAACAGAAGAGTTCGCTGGTGCAGAACCTGCAGGTGCTTTCCAGACTGTTCCCTTTATCTTGATTTGTTTTGTTTGATTTCCGTTGTATGTTACCGTAATTATTTTGTCAAAATAACCTTCTGTGGCAGCATTATAACCCACTTTTATCAAATCGGTTCCACCGGCAGCTATAGGTTCCCTGTTCCATTCTGGCGTAGTGCATCCGCAGGAAGCTGTAACATTTTCCAGTTTTAAAGGAGCATCCGTCTTATTTACAATTTCAAATGAGTGGTAAACGGGTTTGCCCTGCGGTATCTTTCCAAAATCATAAACCAATTCTTTGATCTCAAGTGGTTCAGTGGCATTTTGCGCCTGAATTGCTGTAAAACCCAGCATTGACAGGCAAAGAATCAATAAAGTTTTCATACAAAAAGCTTGAAGCCAAAAGTAACATAATATAATGGGAATGTCCAGTGTAAACAACATTTTGTGATTTTTTAACGGTGTGACCTGAAAGCCTATTTTTGCGGCATGGAAAATACATTCGAAACCCAGGAACATTCTCTTGAAAAACTGTCTTTCGATAGCTTTAGAAGCGAAGTATTACAGGATTATAAGTGGGTATGTATCAGCAGGGAAGCCAGTCTCCTGGGACGTAAGGAAGTGTTGACGGGGAAGGCCAAGTTCGGCATTTTTGGCGACGGTAAAGAGGTGGCCCAGGTGGCTATGGCCAAATTTTTTATGCCGGGTGATTTCAGGTCGGGTTATTACCGCGATCAGACGTTTATGTTTGCCAATGAATTGGCAACGATAGAGCAGTTTTTTGCCCAGTTATATGCAGATCCGAATATCGAAAACGAACCCTTCAGTGCTGGTCGCCAGATGGTTTCGCATTTCGCCACACCGTTTGTTAACAGCGATGGTGAATGGCTGAATCTTTCAGAACTAAAAAATATCTCTTCCGATATAGCACCAACCGCAGGCCAGATGGTAAGAGGGTTGGGTTTAGCCTTTGCTTCTAAAACCTTCAGGAATGTAGAAGGGCTTCAATCCCTCTCTCATTTATCCAACAATGGTAACGAAGTATGTTTTTGTACCATAGGAGATGCATCAACATCGGAAGGACAATTTTGGGAAACTATTAATGCAGCCGGGGTTTTGCAGGTGCCACTGGCTGTTTTTATTTGGGATGATGGATATGGCATTTCAGTTCCAAAAAAATATCAAACTACAAAAGGTTCTATTTCCGAAGCCCTGAAGGGTATGCAGAAAGAAGAAGGAACCAATGGTTATAATATTTATAAGGTAAAAGGATGGGACTATGCCGGCATGTGCGAGGTCTTTGAAGAAGGCATTCGTTTGGCCCGGGAAAACCATACCCCTGCCTTGTTTCATGTTGAGGAGATCACGCAGCCGCAGGGCCACTCCACTTCGGGTAGCCATGAAAGGTATAAAACCCCTGAAAGGCTTGAATGGGAAAGAGAATGGGACGGGATGAAAAAAATGAGGGAGTGGATTATAGCCAATGTATTAGCTACCGCGGAGGAGATTGATGAGATTGAAAGGGAGGCAAAGGAGGAAGTTAGAGCCAGTAAAGCAAAGGCCTGGGAAAATTACCTGCAGCCAATACGCAAACAGGTCAGCAGGGCAGTGGAATTAATATCTGATGTGGCAACAAAGGTCAATCATGGCAACAAAGAGCTTCAGTCATTGGCAACTAACCTGGGAGCTATAAAAGAACCTCTTCGCCGCGATGTAATGAAAACCCTGAATACAGCGTTAGACATTATTGGGAATGACGATTCCGCTTTTTGGCTTAAAAACTATTATTCGGAGTTAGTAGTAGAAAACAAAGACCTCTATAATTCTCACCTGTATAATACAGGGCCAAAAAGTGCTTTAAATGTTGCCGGAGTAAAGGTGAGGTTCGCAGAAGACGCTCCGGTTGTAAACGGATTTGAAATATTGAATAATTATTTTGACCAGGTTTTTAGCGCCAATCCCAAAGTAGTTGCTTTTGGTGAGGATCTTGGAAATATTGGTGACGTAAACCAGGGTTTTTCCGGTTTGCAGGCTAAATACGGAGAGCACAGGATTTTTGATACGGGTATCCGTGAACTTACTATTATGGGGCAGGGAATTGGCCTTGCTTTACGAGGCCTGCGCCCCATAGCCGAAATACAATACCTGGATTATTTATTGTATGGACTACAACCTTTGAGCGATGATGTGTCAACCCTGCATTTTCGTACAAAAGGGCAACAAAGTTGTCCGCTCATTGTTCGTACCCGCGGCCACCGGCTGGAAGGTATCTGGCATAGCGGTTCACCAATGGGAGTTGTAATAAATGCACTTCGCGGCATGTTTGTTTGTGTTCCAAGAAATATGACACAGGCGGCGGCTATGTACAATACTTTGTTGCAGGGAAATGATCCCGCAATAGTTATTGAGTGTTTGAATGGTTACCGGTTAAAAGAAAAACTGCCGGAGAATTTATTGGAAGCAAGGGTGTCGTTAGGTGTGCCGGAGATTTTAAAGGAAGGAACTGATGTTACAGTAGTTAGTTATGGTTCTACTTTAAGAATTGTAATGGAAGCAGCACAGGTTCTTGAAAGGCAAAACATTAGTTGCGAAGTTATAGATGTACAAACCTTATTACCTTTTGATATCAACCACAAAATTGTGGAATCGCTGAAAAAAACCAATCGGATTGTTTTTGTAGATGAGGATGTGCCAGGTGGTGCAGCTGCTTATATGTTCAATAAAGTAATGGAAGAACAAAAAGGATATCGTTGGTTGGATGTAGCACCAAGAACCATTACAGCTAAAGCCCATCGGCCTTCTTATGGTAGCGACGGAGATTATTTTAGCAAGCCTAATGCAGAAGAAGTTGAGCAGGTAATAAAAGAAATGATGACTGAATAACACAAACAATTTCAATCCCGGTTCACCGGGATTTTTTTAGTTGTGGCTATTTAATATTTAGATTTGAAATCCGCGGAATCTTTTCGATTCTTAAAACCAATTGTATGAAGTTGAATGTATACCAGGTTGATGCGTTTGCAGAAAAATTGTTTACCGGGAATCCGGCAGCAGTCATTCCGTTGGAAGATTGGATAGAAGTGGAGCTAATGCAAAAAATTGCAATGGAAAATAACCTGAGTGAAACTGCTTTTATCGTAAAAAATCAAGGCCCGGTTACAGAAGGTTATCACATACGATGGTTTACACCTGAATTTGAGATAGATCTCTGCGGACATGCTACGTTAGCCTCAGCGTATATTATTAAAAATTTTCTGGAGCCTCACATAGCATCCATTGGTTTTACAACTCAAAAAGCGGGTGAACTTAAAGCCTCGGTAAAAGAGGGATTATATACACTGGACTTCCCTGCACGTATGCCGCAACCTTGCGGAGTACCTTCTACACTGTTACAATCTATTGGTGCCAGCGCTGTAGTTGAAGTGTTGAAATCAAGAGATTATTTTGTTGTACTTCCAAATGAAGAGGCTGTGATGAATACGGAGCCTGATTTCACAATTATGAAAGAACTGGAGGCTGTAGGGGTCATTGTAACGGCCAGGGGAAAATCGGCCGATGTGGTGTCACGATGTTTTTATCCCGGTGCAGGCATTCCCGAAGACCCGGTTACAGGTTCGGCCCATTGCAATATTGTTCCGTACTGGTGTGAGAAAATGAATAAGACAAAACTTTTTTGCAAACAACTTTCTCCAAGAGGTGGTGATCTTCATTGTGAATTGAAAAATGGTCGTGTTTTGATGAGTGGAAAATGTGTTTTATTTCTGCAAGGTGAAATCAATATATAAAGCAAGCCATGCTCACCATTAAAGAACAGAGAACCCTTGTAAACTACCAACGGAAATTAAATTTTCCGAAATGGAAATTCATTATCCTGTATGGATGGATCTGGGGGTTCTTTGTGCTATTTTTTAAATGCCTCTACGATTATTTTATAGATGCGAAATCATTAAAGCAACAATGGCAGGAAGGTTTATTGATTGATATTTTAATCCTTCTTGGTATGAGCCTGGCATATGGTTGGTTCTATAGGAAGATCATTGAAAAAGAATGCAAACGGCTGGCTCAGAAAAGTGGCTTACTTTAAAAACCTGGATCTTCGTTCTGCTGTTGGAATCATGCATTGCTCTTTTTTGCCAAACCATTTATAGCGGTTCCTCGCAATAAAATCATAAATCGCATCCCGCAAAAATTTGGGCACAATCCACAAAACCTGTGCTTCTTTCCAGTACCAGGGCAGATCATTCAAAACCTTTAACGCAGCGGTTGACCTGGTGTAAATCTTACCCTTTTTGATCAATACAAAAGAATCGAATGTTTCTTTGGAAAGCCGGTATTGATTCAACAAGTTTTGGCCAGCCTCAGATTGAAGGGGAGCAAACCGAAATATCCCTTTTTTATCCTGCTTTAGAACAAAGTTTACTGCGCCGTTACAAAAATTGCAAACGCCATCAAAAAGAATAACAGGGTGTTCACTCACCGGTCCAAATTTGAAACCCTGCAAATACAGGGCTCTGGTTATTGTAAGTTATGAAACACTTTTTGTACATCTTCATCTTGTTCCAGTTTGTCAACCAGCTTTAATACATCCTGGGCCTGCTCTTCCGACAATTCAACTGTAGTGGTAGGAATCCATTCCAATTCAGCGCTGATGGGAGTGAGCCCTTTATCTTCCAGGGCTTTTTGCATGTTGCCAAAATCATTAAATGCACAACGCAATACCAAAACATCTTCACCATTTTCACCACTTCCTTCTCCCATTTCTTCCAGGCCATGATCAATTAATTCAAACTCCAGTTCTTCTGTATTTAATCCTTCCGGTTTTAATTTAAATACGCCCATTTTTTTGAACTGGAAACTTACACTACCGCTGTTACCCAGGGTGCCACCACCTTTATTAAAAATGGCTTTTACGTTTGCAACTGTACGCACATGATTATCTGTAGCCGTTTCAACCAGTACAGCTACACCGTGAGGAGCATAACCTTCGTAAAGGATCTCCTCGTAGTTTTCCATCTCTTTACCCTGCGCTCTTTTAATTGCTGCTTCCACACGGTCTTTTGGCATATTAACCGCTTTGGCGTTTTGAAAACACCGGCGAAGGGCAGGGTTTGTATTAGGATCAGGACCCCCGGCTTTTACAGCAATTACAATCTCTTTACCTATACGGGTAAATTGTTTGGCCATGCGATCCCAGCGGGCAAACATGGTTGACTTTCTTACTTCAAATATGCGACCCATAAAAAGTTTACAATTTTCAATTGAACGGTGAGTTATTATTTTCCTTTTTACCTGGCAAACAACAACCAGCCTTAAGAGCCGCAAATGTACAATTTACGGAAACAAAAAACCCCGCTTATGCGGGGTTTCACTTAAGCTTTTAATGCTTTACCTGCTCTCCATAGGATTGGCAGGTTCGCCATCATCAACAGGTTCTGGTCTTCCAAGCCTGTTTCCGTAAACAAAAAAATGAACAAAGGCAAAAATGATGGATATATAAAGTAATGTCCTGTCTTCTTCAAAGCCTACAACATATTGGTGCAGCAACCCTGCAACTATGAGCAGAACTGCCAGAACGATACCCGTGTAACGTGCAATACGCATCCCTTTACGTTGGGTAGTTCCATTGCCTAATTTACTATGTTTTGCGCCATAGGCCAGGTAAATATCCATTCCTATCAGCATCCAAACCAACAAACGGATCCATGTATCCATCGGCAGGAAAACCA
Source organism: Flavisolibacter sp. (assembly GCA_035714205.1). Lineage (GTDB taxonomy): Bacteria > Bacteroidota > Bacteroidia > Chitinophagales > Chitinophagaceae > Flavisolibacter. The sequence continues at coordinate 6,526 of DASTMJ010000020.1, forward strand.
TCATGAACAGGCAGGTAACAATGCCAAGAATGGGAACTAATGGAACAAGCGGGGTTTTGAAGGCCCGGGGTATTTCAGGCATTTTTCTGCGCATTACCCATACACCTATACAAACTAATATAAACGCAAACAATGTTCCGATACTGGTCATTTCACCAACCACCCGTGCGGGTACAAAGGCAGCAAACAAACTCACAAAAAGCATGAAAAGTAAATTGTTTTTTGCGGGTGTTTGAGTTTTAGGATTTACTGTTGAAAATATTTTTGGAATCAGGCCGTCTTTACTCATGCTGAAAAATACACGGCTTTGTCCCATCAGCATCACAAGGATTACAGACGCATAACCAGCGAGGATAGCCACAACAATAGCACGGTTCAACCAGGGATAATCTGGTTGTATGGCGCCGCTTGCATCAGCAGTGCCCATATGTTCAATAGCAACAGCAACCGGAGCAATACCATCCTTGCCTGCAAAAGTTGTATAACTGGTAACACCCGTCATTACGTGTGCAAACAAAATGTATAATACGGTGCAAATGGCAAGAGATCCTAAAATCCCCCATGGCATATCTCTTTTGGGGTTCTTTGCTTCCTGTGCTGCCGTACTTACAGCGTCAAAACCTATGTAGGCAAAGAATACAATAGCAGCTGCACGAATGATGCCGCTAAATCCAAATTCTCCAAACGTACCCGTATTATCAGGTATGTAGGGGGTATAATTATCGTTATTAATATATTTCCATCCCAGGAAAATGAAGACCAACACAACTGCAACTTTTAAGGCTACAATAATTCCGTTGACAAGCGCACTTTCTTTTGTACCCTTAATAAGCAATAAGCTCATTAACACAATAATAAAAACGGCTGGCAGGTTAATGATGCCTCCATCCCATGGTCCTAATGTTAATGACACCGGTAGGTGAACATCAAAACCTTCAAGGAATTTTACCAGGTACCGGCTCCAGCTGATTCCAACAGTTGCAGCGCCTACGGCATATTCTAAAACAAGATCCCAACCAATGATCCACGCCAATAATTCTCCCATGGTAGCATAAGAATACGTATATGCACTTCCTGCTACAGGTATCATTGATGCAAATTCCGCATAACACAAACCAGCAAATAAACAACCCAGTGCCGCCACAACAAACGATATGGTAATGGCCGGTCCGGCATGGTTGGCAGCAGCCATACCTGTAATGGAAAACAGCCCGGCACCAATAATGGCCCCAATACCTAATGCAATTAATCCTCCGGCGCCCAGTGTTCTTTTTAAGGTGTGACTTCCCGTTTCTTCAGCCTCGCTCATTAAGGCCGCCATTGGTTTTCTAACAAATAAACTCATAATCTATTTTTGTTCAATCAATAAAAAGTGATGGGCAAAATAAAACAATTACTGTTTTACTCCTTTAATGGCCCTTAAATATTTGTTTAGTTCTTCTTTTACTTTTGGAAACAGGATCAGCAGGCCGACCATATTTGGGAAAACCATGGCTAATATCATAGCGTCTGAAAACTGTACAACGGCATCCAGGGTGGCAGATGCACCAATAACAATGAAAGAGAGGAATAAAATCTTATAGGTAAGATCTGAAGTTTTACTTCTTCCAAACAAAAACTTCCAGGCCTGTAAACCATAATAAGACCAGGAGATCATAGTTGAAAAGGCAAATAATATAATTGCTATTGTAAGCACATAGGAAAAATGCGGTATCACATCATTATAGGCTGCGGACGTAAGTGACACACCATTTAATGTACCCTCACCATTATTAAGGATCACACTTCCGTTAGCGGTAAGATTTCCATACGTGAAAGCATCATTCATATTAAAAAGAACAATGACAAGAGCGGTCATAGTGCATATAACAACGGTATCTATAAATGGCTCCAACAAGGCTACAATCCCTTCCGATGCAGGATACCTTGTACGTACTGCGGAGTGGGCAATAGCTGCAGAACCGGCACCAGCTTCGTTTGAAAAAGCGGCTCGTCTAAAACCCACTATCAAAACGCCAATAAAGCCACCCATACCAGCAGCTGGTGTGAATGCAGACTTTATAATCAGTGCAAAAGCATCATCAATAAAACTAAAATGATAGAAAATTATGATCAGTGAGGCAACTATATAAAGTATAGCCATGAAGGGAACGATCTTCTCCGTTACCGTGGCAATTCTTTTAATACCACCAATAATAACAATACCGGTAATAAAGGCAAGCCCAAGACCAATCAAAAAACCGGCGGAACCGCCCTGTAATCCAACCATGTTTATGATTTGCGCAGTTGCCTGGTTTGACTGGAAAGCATTACCTCCACCAAAAGAACCACCAACGCAAAGAATGGCGAATAAAACAGCCAGGGGTTTTCCAATAGCAGAAAATTTGGTACCTACCAAGGCCCGGCTCAAATAATACATAGGGCCGCCGTATACCACACCTCTTTTATCAATGTCACGGTATTTTACTGCTAATGTGCACTCTACAAATTTGGTAGACATTCCTAACAAACCGCAAACAATCATCCAGAAGGTTGCACCGGGCCCCCCCAATGCAATAGCTACAGCCACTCCGGCTATATTGCCTAAACCTACGGTGCCCGAAACAGCAGTTGCCAGTGCCTGGAAGTGATTGACTTCTCCGTGATGAGATTCATCTTTTATTGTATCTACAATGTCTCCGTCAACTGTATGTACGTTGGCAGAAGTTTGAGGTATTGGTTCCTGTTTATCAAGGTAATCGTATTTACCTCTTGTTACTCTGATGGCCAGTGGAAACTTACGTACGTTGACAAACGAAAAATATATAGTGAACAACAGCCCGCAGGCTGCAAGGAACAATACTATAAAGGGAGCACTGATGGTATCTGTTAGCGGGACATTGAAAAGTACAACGCTTTCCCACCAGCCGGCAATTGGGGCAAACCAATCATTTATTTTTTCATCAATACCTTTTTCCGGGGCTTCCTGAGCAAAGAGTGTAGCAGGCAACAAAAAACTCATTATTAAAGCGCATGCTTTACTAATTATTTTTTTCATTCTTTTAAACGATTAGTTTGTTTTTGTGTAGGTGTGATCTCAAGCAGTTGGCAATTATTTCAATTCAATAAGCTCGTAAAATAAATAAATATTCCGGATCAGGTTCTTTTCTTTTCCACAGTTGGAAAGGGGAAAAATATTTGATATGCCTTTTTTTTCCGATTTTCGGCACTCTTTTACAAAAGCTTTCTGTATGACTAAAGGAAACAAGCTGACTCTTTTTATTCTGCTGGCAATGGTTTTAGGTTTCTTTCTGGGCTTGTATGTTTATAATAATTCTTCTGATGTTTTTAAGTCAGACTTCTCCAAAAACATAAAACTTTTAAGCACCATTTTTATACGGCTGGTTCAAATGATCATAGCGCCGTTAGTATTCTCCACACTGGTGGTTGGTATTGCCAAGTTGGGGGATCTGAAGACCGTGGGCCGTGTTGGTGGTAAGGCCGTCCTTTGGTTCATAACAGCGTCTTTGGCTTCTTTATTAATAGGTATGGTACTGGTAAATTATTTTAAGCCGGGACAGTACATCAACCTGTCACAGAAAGACGTAGCGGGTTTGTCAGATCTTATGACGAAACAAAAAGGGTTTTCACTTCAAAACTTTGTAGAGCATGTTATACCCAAAAGTTTTATTGAAGCTATGGCTACCAACGAAATATTACAGTTGGTAGTGTTTTCCATCTTTTTTGGTGTGGCTGCTGCAGCCATTGGGGACTATACCAAGCCTGTCATCAAAGCATTGGAAGCCGTTTCGCATATCATTTTAAAAATGGTAAACTATGTAATGAACTTTGCCCCGCTCGGTGTTTTTGGTGCCATTGCTGCGGTAGTTGCCATAAATGGTACAACCATATTTAATTTTTATATCAAGTACTTTCTTTTCTTTTTAATAGGTATTGCTGTTCTTTGGATTTTGCTGCTAACCGTAGGCTTTATTATACTAAAAGGAAGAATGAAGGAATTACTCCGTCGTATAGGCAGCCCATTATTAATTGCCTTCAGTACTACAAGCAGTGAAGCCGTTTTTCCCAAACTTACCGAAGAACTGGAGCGATTTGGCTGTCGCGATCGTATAGTTGCTTTTGTTTTGCCTTTGGGTTATTCATTTAACCTTGATGGCAGTATGATGTATATGACCTTTGCCAGTTTAGCTATTGCACAAGCTTATGGTATTGACCTTTCACTTGGAACCCAGCTCACCATGTTACTGGTGTTAATGCTAACAAGTAAAGGTATTGCCGGCGTGCCCAGGGCTTCGTTGGTGGTGGTACTTGCTACCTGTTCCATGTTTAACATTCCGCCTGAAGGTGTTGCACTTATCTTGCCGATTGATCACTTTTGCGATATGTTCAGGACAGCTACCAATGTAGTGGGCAACGCATTGGCAACAAGTGTAGTTAGTAAGTGGGAAGGTGAGCTTGGTGAATAAAAAATTAATTACGTATCAATCAGAATCTGAAACATGTTAAATAACCTGATCGACTGGATCATTGAGAATGGGGGCCTTTATATTTTGCTCCTTGTAGTATTTGCAGAAACGGGTCTTTTTGTTGGCTTCTTTCTCCCTGGTGATTCCTTATTATTTGCAGCCGGTATTAAAATGGCTAAACTTTCTGAAGAATTTTATGGTGCACATTTTTCCATAATCATCATGATGGTGATCATCGCCTCGGTTTTGGGTAACCTTGTGGGCTATTGGTTTGGTTATAAAACAGGTCCAATTTTATTTGAACGACGGGATACCTGGCTGTTTAAGAAAAAACATTTGCTCCGGGCAAAAGATTTTTATGAGAAGAATGGGAAGGCTACTATTTTCCTGGCAAAATTCCTTCCTATCATCCGCACCTTTGCACCTATTGTGGCAGGCATTGTACGTATGCACCTGCCTACATTTGTGCTTTATAATATTTTGGGAAGTCTTGCCTGGGTTGTCTCTATGATGCTGGGGGGATACTTTCTTGAAACCTGGGTGAATGAAAGGTTTGGATTCAGTTTGGCCAAACATATTGAGTGGATTGCACTTGGAATTATTTTAGTAACTACACTGCCTGTTATCTGGAAATTATTCTTTGCCAAAAAACCGGTAGTGCCTACGGACTTGAATCCTTAATTTCAATTTCATGGCTCAAAACAAGCCTGCTTCTATATTTAATCTTGCTGTTATAGTTGCTGCTCTTGGGTATTTTGTCGACATCTACGATCTTTTGCTCTTTACAATTGTAAGAGAACCTTCGCTCCAGGGCATAGGTATCAATCTTGCCAACAGTAAAGAAGTATTGGCAGCCAGTACCAAGATCATTAACTGGCAAATGGTGGGTTTACTCATCGGTGGAATAGTGTGGGGTATAATGGGAGATAAAAAGGGTAGGCTGAGTGTTTTGTTTGGATCAATTTTGTTGTATTCCGTAGCTAATTTTTTAACAGCTTATGTTACCAATATTGACCAATACGCCTATGCACGGTTTGCCGCTGGCATTGGGCTTGCGGGTGAATTAGGCGCAGGAATAACATTGGTAAGCGAATTATTACCAAAAGATAAAAGAGGTATAGGTACTTCCTTAGTAGCGGGCATAGGATTATTTGGTGCTGTGTTTGCCTACTTTACCTACGATTATACGGAGGACTGGCGATTGTGTTATAAGATTGGCGGAGGTTTGGGTATTGCATTATTGTTTCTTCGCATAAGCGTAGCAGAAAGTGGTATGTTTCACCAGGTTAAGCAACAAAAGGTAAGCCGCGGAAACCTGCTTATGTTTTTTAATAATGCAAAGCGGTTTCGAAAATATATCCTGGCCATACTTATTGGTTTACCTACCTGGTACGTAATAGGGATATTGGTCAATTACAGCAATCGTTTTGCGGAAAAAATATACGGAGAGAATGCTGTTGATAGTGGCCGGGCCATCATGTTTGCTTATGTAGGCATTGCCGTTGGCGATATTTTGATTGGATTTGTAAGCCAGTATTTTAAAAGCAGGAAAAAGGCTCTGTATCTTTTTTATGCCTTATGCCTGTTGTCTGGTATTTTATTTTTCAGCTCCTGGAACAACAACGATACAACCATGTATTTCATTTGTGCAGCTCTTGGCTTCAGTACTGGCTTTTGGGCCATTTTTGTAACCATGGGTGCTGAACAATTTGGAACCAACCTCAGGGCTACTGCAGCTACTACCATTCCTAACATGGTGCGGGGTTCTTTACCACTTTTAAATTTACTTTTCAAAAATGTTTTTCAGGATACCTGGGGATGGTCATTAATAAAGAGCGGCGTTATTACCGGTATTATAGCTATATCAATTACCCTGGTTGCGGCCTATTTTACCGAAGAAACTTTTCATAAGGATCTGAATTATATAGAAGAATAAAAAAACGTTCCTTGTAGTTTAGTGTATTTTGAGGAAGATGAACAAAATTAGTTGTTGTTTAAAGTGTTGAATTTTTAAAATGAAACTTTTAATAATCCGGTTTTCTTCTATTGGCGATATTGTTTTAACCACGCCGGTTGTTCGGTGTTTAAAAAAACAAATTCCTGGGGCTGAAATTCATTTTCTTATTAAGCCACAGTTCAAAACGGTGATGGCACATAATCCTTACATTGATAAAATACATGTGCTGCTGAAAGATTGGGATAAAATGATCAGCGAGTTACAGGCAGAAAAATTTGATCACGTTATTGACCTTCATCATAACCTGAGAACCTTACGGGTAAAAAAAGCATTAAAAGTGCCTGCTACCTCCTTCAATAAACTGAATATTGAGAAATTCATTTTTGTAAGGCTGAAGTGGAACGTGATGCCCAAAGTCCACATCATTGACCGCTACCTGGAAACTGTGGCGCAGTTCGGAGTTCGGAATGATGGTGCCGGTATGGATTATTTTATTCCTGCCAGTGAAGAGGTACAACAAAAAGATATACCCGCTTCACACCAATTAGGATTTATTGCTATCGTTATCGGGGCTTCATTTTACACAAAAAAACTTCCTGTATATAAACTGCAGGAACTCTGTCAAAAGATCAATCACCCCATTATATTATTAGGTGCAAAAGAAGAATTTGCCGAAGGAGAGGAGATCCGGAAAGTGGATCCTGTAAAAGTGTATAATGCCTGCGGTAAATTTTCATTAAATGAAAGCGCCGACCTGGTACGCAAATCAAAACTGGTAATTGCCCATGATACAGGATTGATGCATATAGCAGCTGCTTTAAAAAAACCGGTCATAGCTGTATGGGGCAGTACAACACCTTCGTTTGGAATGGTTCCGTATTATGGTGATAATTATTTATTGAACCATGCCAGACCTTACGATGATGTGCAGGTGCATAAATTATGGTGCAGGCCCTGCACAAAAATGGGAAGGCACAAATGCCCCCAGGGTCATTTTAAATGCATGAAGAAAATAGATATTGATGATGTGGTGCAAAAAGTAAATGCACGACTGGGCAGAGTTTCTTAATTAAGAGTTTTTATTAAAATTCAAATTCTTTTACAGAAGGGTCGTGCAGTATGAATTTTGTAAATCGGTTATGGTTTTTTTCTGAACCATGTACCAGCCAGGTACCAATAATCAGATCTCCCCTTTTTGTTCTTTTTATTCTCTTATACGTAAGATTATATTCTTTAAATAAATGCTCATATTCTTTCAGCAGATCTTCTTTATAGGTGCTGGAAATTTTGTAAGTATGCGATTGATTGATCTGGTCGATAAAGTTTTCCAGTTTAGTCAATAATAATAAAGATCCAATAATTGCTACACTACAAATGCCAACAAGATAATAGGCGCCATCGGCAATACCCATTCCCAGTGCAGCTACAGCCCATATGGTAGCTGCAGTTGTAATTACGTTAATTCGATTATCGCTCTTAAAAATAACTCCACCACCAATAAAACCTATACCGGTCACAATGTTCGATGCTATTCTGTCAGTGTCGGAACCGGAAATATGGATCGAAAAGGTAGTAAACAGGAATGAACCAAGACAAATCAGGATCATTGTTCTAAAACCTGCAGACTTACTCCTGAATTCCCTTTCAGCGCCGATAATGCCGCCTACTACAAAAACCAATAAAATACGGAATAATAAAACATCCATTGTTGGCATATATCAAATGTATAAACTAAAAGATTCATCTTCAATTCCTGCAGACCTATAAATTATCAAATTAAAAAGTCCGCATCAGCGGACTTTTAGTCTAAGCGATTTGAATCATTTTGGGTGGTTTTTGTTTGGCTTCTTCCTTTTTTGGAATTAGCAGGCGTAATACACCATTATCATATCTTGCTTCTATTTTTTCTACATCAACTACATCCTTTTGCAACTGGAACGTACGCTGGAATGACTGGTAGCTGAATTCCTTTCTCAAAAACCTGTCTCCTTCATTATTTTCAATGCGGTTTTCCTTTTCACTGCTGATAGTAAGTGTATTACCATCCAGTTCAACCTTAAAATCGTTTTTGGTCATTCCGGGTGCAGCCATTTCAACTTCATAGTTTTCAGCAGTTTCCCTAATGTTTACGGCTGGCAAAGTTGTATTAGTTGCCGAGTTGTTGTTTAATCCCCAGTTCCATAGATCTCTTGAAAAGAGGTCATCAAACACACTGGGATATAATTCGTTTTTCCTGATGATTGACATAATAACCTCCGGTTTTTTAGTTTAACAATATCAATAACAATCAATCCTCAGCAAGCCGAATACCAGTGAGCTGGACCTGATTTTTTTTCAGAAATCGTAGAAAAATTGTCAAATCTAAGGAGTTCCTTCTGTCAGGTTATCATTTCTGTCACCGCCTAAACTATAGCTATTATTTTCCTCGTCTTCTTCTCCAAGTCTTTCGTTGCGGTCATCTGTTTCCGAGCCAGGCACATCAAGATCGCGACCTGATCTTTCTTCACCAAAACTTCTTTCATTCAGGGGCTCATTTTCAAAATCCACGTTATCCATCCGGGCCTGAACCAGATTGTTTTCATCTCTTGTTGGCAGGTAATCCACCTGCTCAAGTGTCTTTCTTTCGCCAGGGGTTACGTCGGCTTTTGTGCCGGGTGTAAGATCTTCACTATCATCCAGGTCAAAAACACCCACTCCTTCCTCATCATCAGAAGCTATTGTTGTATCTGCCAACGCACCAAGTGGCGGAGCATGTACAAATTCCTGCCCGGGGATGTCTTTTACATCAGGAAGCTCAATAAAGGTTTCTTCGGATTGTAGTTTTTCCTTGTCTTCTTTTGATTCGGGTAGATCGCCGGGTCTTGATGAACGGTTTTCAACCCGGTTATTGTTGGGGTCTCTATCTCCGGGGCCCGTATTGCTATTAGTATCCATACAGATGTTTTTTGTAATTGCAGAAAAATTTATGCCGCACATTGGGCCATGAAGAAAGGCACCTTTTGAGTGCCTTTTGTTTTGGTTGCTTATGATTACCTGAATTTCTACTAAAATTTAAGGGTACGGTGAAGCACAAGTTTAAAACCTATTTCAAATTAATATTTCAATCTCCCCAATTTCCGTGATCAGTTCCTTATTGCAATAGATCTTAACAGATTCATACTGATCTATCCGGCCCAGGTTTTCGGAATACACTACTTCGGCCATATTACCGGTATCCACGTGGGTCAGGGAAGGAATTTCTAATACAAGGGTCCGCGGTTCATTTTCATGAACACACTTTATAATGAAAGGGTGCATTTCTTTTTTATCTGCAACTACTTCTCCCATAATGTACAGGGTTCCGAAATAATTTTCAGCCGTATGATCAAACTCGATCCAGGCTTCCCAAAGATCAATGTCTTGCTGTATTGTTTGGTAAATCATGTAAGCAAGTTAGTGATACAAATTGCGGGGGAAATGCGTAAAACACGGGATTGCTCCCCGTTTTTTAACTGAATTTTCCTGGTAAATAAGGCCTTATTAAATTATTATTTCATATTGATAGCCCTTTGTATATGCAATATTCAATTGGAAATAGCTGGTTGTTGTTGTAGCTGCTCCAAAAGTTCAAGAGAAAACGTAAATTTTCCATCGCCAATTTTTGATCCATTTACATAAGCAACGGGTAGAATATTTTTTGTGGTGCTGGTTATAAAAGCTTCCCTGGCATCCAATACTTCGTTTATTGTGATATTTCTTTCGGCTATTTCAAATTTTTGCGCAGCCAGATTTAGAACCCGTTCCCTGGTTATGCCATTCAAAATATTCAGAGCCGGCGTAACAATGGTTTTGTTTTTTGTTACGATGAAAAAGTTAGACCTCGGGCATTCCGTCACATGGTCATTCCATTGGTATAAAACATCTGTGGCGCCGGCCGTTTTTAAAGTTGGTTGTAACCAAACAGCCATTAAATAATCAATAGTTTTAACCGAAGGCAGCTGGCGTTGATGTGGATATGTAATTAAGGAAATACCCTCCCTTACCTGGTCCTGTGTTGGCGGTGAAAAAGTTGATTGGGAAATGATAAGATTGGGCTGCGTTAAACTATATCCATCAGGAGAATAACCCCCGGTAAGCGTTATGCGAATACCCGAATTACCCAACCCGTTTTTGCTGATGAGCTCGTTTATAATATTTTCAAGTTCCTGCGCTGTTTTAGAGGCAGTCAGGTGCATTTGCTGCGCCGAATAAAAAAAACGTTGAAGATGTTGTTGCAAAAAACAAGGCTGATCATTCAGAACTTTAAAAAAATCAAAAATGCCGTAGCCCCTTTGTATAGCCAGGTCTTTAAAATGAATCAAAGCTTTTTCTTCCGGTATAAAGTCGTCGTTAATAAAGGCCCAGCTCATTCTTTGGTTTTGGCTCTAAGTTATTTAAAAGAAAGCCGGAAAATTCCGGCATTCTTTTATTTCGTATGTAGTGCCGCATTAATTGGGGCCCTGTCTATATATTGAATAACCCTGTCTACCTGGTCTCTTTCATTGTAATGAATATCGGTATGTACCCAATAGGTCAGCGATTTTTTGGTTTTGTAGGTTACATCTACCTGGTACCAGCTTAATAACCAGTTGCCGGGCAAATCAGGCCCTTTTTGGGATTGGTTTACTTTAATGGGAAGCCATATATCATTTGTGAATTTTATGGTCTCGATCACATTTTTTCTCCTTTCTTTCCAGTATTTGATAATGGCATCTTTGCCTGCTACACTATCTCCGGCCGACCATTGGTAAACCGCATTTTCTGAAAATTGTGAACCCCATGTATCAATATCTCCGTTTTCAAATTGTACAAGTCGCTGTTTACCCCATTCCATGTATTTTGAATCTGCAAATTCAGACTGGGCAGGAGTTTCTTCTGTAGAGCTTTTTACCAATGGTTCGGATGGAGAAGGTTCTTTTTTGTCCTCACATGACAATATCAGAACAGATGCAATAAATGCCGGAAATAACTTTCTCATAATTTAAATTTTGAAGTTGAAGAATGGAGGCCGGAAGTATCTAATAGAGAAGGAATTAGTGATTTACATAGGGAGCAATTAAAGTTACCAAACATTTTAATGGTTAGAAAATGACTTTTCAGAATTCAATAACTGCTTAGCACAATAGTTGTAAATACGAACAAAGCC
>DASTMJ010000021.1:0-8019 GCA_035714205.1 Flavisolibacter sp.
TTACATGAAAATAAAGATGAAAGCCATTATGCAAATTGGCGATGTGGTATATGACAGCATCCCTGCTTCCTTACGAATCATTACCTGGAATAATAATGGTGAAATGACAACTACATACAGTTCGTTGGCCGCCGGTGTTAACGAAGTCCAGGTTCTTAAGGCAGCTACAAAATTTGAGTTCACCGTATCAAAATGGGGAACCAATGATGCTATCACCCTGGCAAAAAACGATATAGATCTTTCCACAGTTTATATTCTGGGTGGTAGTAAAGCTGCAAAAAAGTTGAAATCAGAAGCTACATACAAACAGGTAAACGGGAAGTTTGGTCAGGCGGATACAAAAACGAACTATTTCTATGATCACCTGGGTAATTTATTAAAGATTGATTACTGGAAAAGAAAAGAAGATAATACACCTTATATGGCCATGACAGATCGCTTTGAATATGTTGGCGACAGACTGGCTAAAATAACAAGAGCGGAGCCTGCCAGTAACAAAACCATCAGCACAACCAGCTTTACGTACAATGCACAAGGGAAAATTACCGGCATTTCGGAAAATGCAAATGATGTTGTAACTACAGGTACGGTAGAGTATTTCCCATCCTTCGGTGAAAGAAAAATTAATTATAGCTATTCCGACAGGATGTATACCATGCAGTATGTTGTAAAATTTGATAAAGGCAATATATTCACTTCTGCTGCTGTAACCACAAATCATAGTTCTGAATCGGGACTGTATAGTTATGATACTAACATCAATCCGTACGTTCATATGAACTGGCCCAACCTTTTTCTTTCAAACACTTCCAAAAACAACCTTACCTCCCAGTACAAAGAATATTCAAATATGTTTCCTTTAACGGAACCCTACAGCATGGATTATAAATATGATGCTGAGGGGTATCCAACAGAGGTAATCAAAAATTTCAGATCGGGTCAAACCGGCAATTATGTTTATTCTACAAAAACAGTTTTTGTGTATTAGTGGTTTTGGTTGATTTGAGAAAGGCCCGGGTAATGCCGGGCTTTTTGTAAACCTGTAATACCCTGATTAATCAACGCAACAACCGGAATTAATCAGACCCTGTCAATCAAACGGTTGTACCTGTATAACCGTTTAAATAATGATAAAATCATAAAAAAGCCCGGATGAAACTCCGGGCTTTCAATTATTTATTATGCCTGTTTTTTTACACGTCTATCCGTGCATACTTAGCATGGCTTTCAATAAACTCCCTGCGTGGAGCTACTTCATCGCCCATCAACATACTGAAAATTCTGTCAGCTTCGGCAGCACTTTCAATAGTAACCTGTTTTAATGTGCGGGAGGCTGGGTTCATAGTTGTTTCCCACAACTGTTCTGCATTCATTTCTCCCAAACCTTTATAACGCTGAATGCCTACACTTTCGGGGTTTGTACCGCCCAAACGTTCTGTCAGCATTTTGCGTTGTTCTTCATTATAGGCATAAACCTGCTCTTTACCTTTTTTAACCAGGTATAAAGGCGGTTGGGCAATATAAACATATCCCTGTTCCACCATTTCTTTCATATATCTATATATGAATGTAAGAATCAATGTTGCAATGTGACTTCCATCCACATCAGCATCGGTCATAATGATGAGTTTATGATACCGAAGTTTGGCAAGGTTCAATGCTTTTGGATCTTCGGGTGTTCCCACGGTTACACCAAGAGCTGTATACATATTGCGTATCTCTTCATTCTCGTAGATCTTGTGCTCCATGGCCTTTTCAACGTTCAATATCTTTCCACGTAACGGAAGAATGGCCTGGAAACTTCTATCTCTTCCCTGTTTGGCAGTACCACCGGCTGAATCACCCTCTACCAGGTATAATTCACATTTTTCGGGATCCCGTTCAGAACAATCAGCCAGTTTGCCGGGTAGGCCGCCACCACTTAATACAGATTTACGCTGTACCATCTCCCGGGCTTTTTTGGCAGCCGCCCTGGCTTGTGCAGCTAATATTACTTTTTGAATAATGTTCTTGGCATCCCTTGGATTTTCTTCCAGGTAAGCTTCAATAACACGGGAAACGGTTGTATCAACTATTCCCATTACTTCGTTGTTTCCAAGCTTGGTTTTGGTTTGTCCTTCAAACTGTGGTTCAGGAACCTTTACGGAAATGACAGCACTCAGGCCTTCGCGGAAATCATCACCTTCAATGGAAACCTTGGCTTTTTCAAAAAGGCCGTTCTTGTCGCCATAACTTTTAAATACGCGGGTTAATGCCCGACGAAAACCGGCAACGTGTGTACCACCTTCAATAGTGTTGATGTTGTTTACATAAGAGTAAATATGTTCGTTGTAGCTGGTGTTATAGATCATAGCTACTTCTACCGATACATTGTTTTTTTCGTCGCGGCCTTCAACAAATAATGGTTTGGGCAATAAGGCGCCCCTGCCGGCATTGGAATCGAGCATCTCTACAAATTCAACAATACCACCTTCACTATAAAATGTTTTAGTATAAGTAAGACCACCTTCTTCATCTTTTTCCCTGAGATCATTAAGGGTGATACGTAAACCTTTGTTCAGGAAACTTAACTCCCGCAAGCGGCTTTCTAAAATGTCTTTATTATAATCAGTAGTAATAAAGATGGTTTCATCAGGCCAGAAATGAACGGTAGTACCTCTTTTTTCGGTAACTCCAATCTCACGAACTGAATATTGTGGTACGCCGATCCTGTATTCCTGCTCAAATATTTTTCCTTCACGAAAAACATTGACATGAAGTTTTGAACTTAATGCATTTACGCAACTTACACCTACACCATGCAAACCACCCGATACCTTGTAAGAGTCTTTATCAAACTTACCACCGGCATGCAACACCGTCATTACTACCTCAAGGGCAGAACGGCCTTCCTTGGCGTGAATACCCGTCGGGATACCACGGCCATCATCTTCAACTGAAATAGAATTATCCTCGTGAATGGTAACAAATATGTTTTTGCAATGACCTGCCAGTGCTTCGTCAATCGAGTTGTCCACAACTTCATAAACCAGGTGATGCAGGCCTTTAACGCCAATATCACCAATATACATGGCCGGACGTTTACGAACCGCTTCCAAACCTTCTAAAACCTGTATTGAATCTGCACCATAATTAGGCATAACAGCCGGTGCCGGAGGAGTTACTAACGAATCCAAAATATCACTCATTTTAAAGGTAAAATTTAGGCACCAAGAAGGTGCAGGTCTATTCTTGCAAATGTACCGAAAAAGGCCATGCCGGCCAATGTTAAAGACGTTAAAAAGCACTGTTTTAGATGATTGATTTCAACGGTTTATACACAATAAAACAGGATCGGAAAAATGGATGGTTTCTGCTTATTGGTTTTTATTAAATTCAGTGTTCATTTCCTGCCCTCAAACACCTGCGTATCTGATAATTGTCATTCTAAATGCTTTCTTATGAATAAAAAATTTGATGCAGTTTGTTTTGGAGAAATCTTATGGGATGTGCTGCCCACAGGTTCAAAACCTGGTGGCGCCCCTATGAACGTGGCATATCACCTTCAAAAACTGGGTTTGGAAACTGCCCTGATTTCCAGGGTGGGAAAGGATGAAAACGGAGCGGGGTTATTAAAGCTGCTTCATGACAACGGATTAACAACAGAATTTGTGCAGTTGGATGATGTACACCAAACAGGTATTGTAAATGCTACCATTCATCACCACGAAATCAGCTATTCGATCATCCAGCCGGTAGCCTGGGATTTTATAGAATGGGACCAGAACCTTTCAGACCTGGTTGAGCAATCAAATTTTTTTGTGTTTGGAAGCCTTGCAGCAAGGAATGAAATCTCTTACCAAACATTAAAACAATTAATAGAAGTAGCCCATACAAAAGTGGTTGATATTAATTTGAGACCTCCACATTTTACACAAAACCTGGTTGAGGAACTGCTGAACTGCGCCGATATTGTGAAATTGAATGAGCATGAAGCGGACCTTATTACAAGATGGTATCATAATATGAATGGACTGGAAAACCAGGTGCAGTTTATACAGGATAAATTTTCAGTGCCTTTATTGATTGTTACAAAAGGAGGAGATGGTGCCCTGGTATGTAAAGAAGGCCAGTTTACAACACATAAGGGGTTTACCGTAAACGTTGCCGACACAGTGGGAAGTGGCGATGCTTTTCTTGCGGCATTTCTGTATAAAAACGCATCTGGTGAAGACGTAAAAAACAGCTTGCAGTTTGCCAATGCCATGGGTGCATTTATAGCCTCTAAACAAGGCGCCTGCCCAGGTTATGATGTTGACGATGTAAAACGGGTGATGAATCAATCTTTGGTTGGCTAAAGATCGAAGGTTACAGGCTGTTTACTTTTTCTTCCATTAATTGTTTTACAATTTTTTCCAGCTCGTAAATACGTTTTTCCATTTCAGGAAGATTGCGGAACACTGCCTGGCTACGCAAAACACTTGAATAATCTGCGGCAGGAGAACCGGTCACAGTGCTATAAGGGTCCTTCATAGATTTGCTTACACCACTTTGTGCATTTATGCGGCTTCCATCTGCAATTTGAATATGCCCAACCAATCCGGCTTGTCCTCCGATCATTACATTCTTGCCAATTTTTGTTGACCCGGAAACACCCGCCTGTGCTGCAATAACGGTGCATTCACCTACTTCCACGTTATGTGCCACCTGTATCAGGTTATCCAACTTAGCCCCGGCTTTTATAATGGTAGAACCGATAGTAGCACGATCAATTGTTGTATTGGCGCCTATTTCCACATCGTTTTCAATAACTACATTACCAATCTGGGGTACTTTTTTGAACGATCCATCGGCCTGTGGTGCAAAGCCAAATCCATCACTTCCTATTACCGTACCTGCATGAATCACCACGTGGTTTTGCAAGATACAATCATGGTAAATTTTTACTCCGGGGTGAATAATACAGTTCTCACCAATTTTTACATTATCACCAATAAACGAATTGGGGAAAACCTTTGTATTCTGTCCAATTTTTACATTATCACCTATGTAACTGAAAGCTCCAACAAATACATCTTCGGCCAAACTTGCTGACTGTGAAATATAGCAGGGTTGCTGAATCCCTTTCATTTGCTGGTTTACCATTTCCTGGTATTTTCCCAATAACTGGGCAAAAGCAGTATAGGCATCAGCCACACGTATAAGGGTTGGCTTTACAGCTTTTTGTAACTGGTAATCTTCGTTAACAATAGCAATAGAGGCACTGGTAGTATATAGGTAATCTTCGTATTTGGGATTTGCTAAAAAGGTAAGCTGCCCATCCTGTGCTTCTTCAATTTTTCCAAACGAAGACACGGTCGCATCGGCATTACCCTCAATTTTTCCGTTCAGTAGTATAGAGATCTGGGCGGCTGTAAACTGCATAGATTAAAAATTCAAATTTAAAGTTCAAAGTTGTTGTTCAAAGTAATACCATCCTTCACTAAACCAGGTTAACCTTTGGTAGAACGGTATTTTGCCAGGATTATTGACTTTTGAGTTTCAACTTTTAACTTTTTTCCCGAAGGTAGCAAAGGTAGTATTTTTTAACAGGGGCAGACACTTGTTGATGAATAAGGGCATTGTCTACTTTAGATATATCTGAGACCGTTCCATCCTTGTATAATATTTTGATATGTTCGTCAAAAGGATTGTAAGTGGTGTTCACGGCTTCACCAGTAAAAACCAAATACCCGGCTTCATCTTCAGATATTTTTAAATTCTGTGCTGTCTTTTTTCGCAACGCCATTACCAGTTCCGGATCAAATGCTTCGGATTGGTATTTTATTTTTAAAAGCCTGCGGTCTACCAAACCTTTACACAACCTGTTCAAAACAGGATCGGAGTGCCCACACCAGTTTTTCAGGGTGCACATCACATCTGTATCATCTAGCTGGGTAAATTTTTCCAGGTGCTTTACAAAATTGCCATCAGGTTGGTGTTCTTTTAAAAAGAAATTTAAGTTGGTAGATGCCGCCTGCAGTTCAATCCCACTGGCTAATAGTTCATTGGCCCTGTCAACAATTTTTACCAGCATCTTTTCCGCAGCCATCACGGTTTTATGCAGGTACACCTGCCAGTACATCAGCCTGCGGGAAACCAAAAATTTCTCGACTGTATATATGGCTTTTTCTTCTATTAAAAGCTCACCATCATGTACAGTCAGCATTTTAAGAATGCGGTCGTACC
The DNA here is from genome assembly GCA_035714205.1 of Flavisolibacter sp. Classification (GTDB taxonomy): domain Bacteria; phylum Bacteroidota; class Bacteroidia; order Chitinophagales; family Chitinophagaceae; genus Flavisolibacter. The sequence continues at coordinate 6,208 of DASTMJ010000021.1, forward strand.
CAATGGCACCTTCTACTACACCGGTAAAAAACGAGTCTCTTGTCAGGTAATCCATTCGGTCCACATCCAGTTGGCCGGAAACCAATTGGTGTAAAAATGGTTTTGGATAGTTGCCTTTAAAGATATCAATGGCTGTTGTCAGTTGCCCGCTAAACTGTTCATTTAATAATTCCAGAATTAATATGGAAATATCTTCATGATGTACACCTTTGATCAGTTTTCGCTCCAACGCATGTGAGTACGGGCCATGACCAATATCGTGCAACAATATGGCTATTTTGGCTCCAATTTCTTCTTCCCTGGTTATTTCTACTCCCTTATTCCGCAATTCATTCAGGGCTAAGCCCATCAGGTGGTAGGCCCCTAACGAATGATGCAGACGGGTATGTACAGCCCCCGGGTACACCAAAGAAGCAAAAGCCATCTGGTGAATGCGACGTAACCGTTGGTAATAAGGATGTGAAATAATTTCAAAAATGAGCGGATCGTCTATTGTGATAAATCCATAAACCGGGTCATTGATGATCTTGCGTACATAGGCCATGCGGTAAGCTTATTGTTAATTTATTCCTTGTGCTCAAAATTACATGCCATATTCGTAAGTAAATTTGTTAGATTACAAAGCAACTATTGTTTCTTTTAAAACGTAGTCAATAAGGTAAACCGAAAAATATTAAACAGATTAATGAGCATGGCAAAAATACTTTGGGTAGATGATGAAATAGAAAGTTTACAATCGCAAAAAATATTTTTAGAGAATAAAGGATACCAGGTTCATACCCTTACCAATGGTTTTGATGCCATTGATTATATAAAAGAAAATATTGTAGATGTAGTACTCATTGATGAAACCATGCCCGGTATTACAGGCCTGGAAACACTGGCCAAAATTAAAGAGGTAAATGCCCAGATCCCGGTGGTGCTGATCACCAAGAATGAAACCGAGAACCTGATGAATGAGGCTATTGGTAGCCAGATCTCGGATTACCTGATTAAGCCCGTTAATCCCAACCAGGTTTGGCTCTCCCTAAAAAAGATCATAGATAACCGCCGGCTTGTGGCTGAAAAGACCACCACCGCCTACCAGCAACAGTTCCGGAATTTATTTATGGCGCTGAACAGTAATCCCGATTATAATGAATGGATGGGTATTTATAAGGAATTGGTCCGGTGGGAACTAAGCTTACAACGAAGTGACAGTCCTGAAATGCAGGAAGTGTTCCAAACGCAGAAAAACGAGGCCAATACGGAGTTCTTTAAGTTCATTTCAAGAAATTACCCTTCCTGGCTGAAGGAAAAAAATACAGAAAAGCCGGTTATGTCGCACACTTTAATTAAAGAGAAAGTGATGCCGGTAATTGAAAAAGGTACCCCCACTTTTTTTGTATTGATTGATAACCTACGTTTTGACCAGTGGCGCACTATTATGCCTATTTTCCTGGAAAGTTTCAGGCTGGTGGAAGAAGATAGTTTTTACAGCATTTTGCCAACCGCTACCCATTATGCCCGCAACGCCATTTTTTCCGGCATGCTACCGATTGATATTGAAAAGAAGTTTCCACAACAATGGAAAAATGATGATGAAGAAGGCGGTAAAAATTTAAATGAAGAAGAATTTTTCAGGTCCCAGGTAAAAACTCTCGGCAAAACAGATCTGCGTATATCATACACCAAGGTGTTGCATAACCAGGCGGGTCTTGACCTGGTTAACAATGTACATAACCTGTTATCAAACGACCTGAATGTGATCGTTTATAATTTTGTTGATATGCTCTCTCATGCCCGCACCGAAATGGAAGTGTTGAAAGAACT
>DASTMJ010000022.1:0-17241 GCA_035714205.1 Flavisolibacter sp.
GATGCAAGGGTAGCGGTATCATGCTGACTAACTGATTTTTGATCAGCTATAAATTCATGAATCAAATGTAGTTCCCTGCGTATCAGCCAAAAGAAAGGGTTGCACCAGAAGAAGATCAGCACCAGTTGAAGTAATAGTTTATCCAGGGTGTGAGCCTCTTTCACATGCACCAATTCATGCTGAAAAATCTGTTGGCCTGTAGGGGAATGAATGTCAATCTTATCATTCCAGAAAATATACCTGAAGAAGGAAAAAGGAGTTCCCTTTTCATTGGTGGATACAAACCGGATATTTTCTACCGGTTGAATTTTATGCTTTTTAAGTATCCGGTAAATTTTAAAGACGGATAATAAAAGAGAAGCAAGAATTACTATTGTAATGACTATATATCCAATACGTACCCAATATTCAATATCAATAGGTTGCTGGTTGCGGACGTAAACCTCTTCCATGTATGAATCCGCCGATTGAACTACCTGTAAAAGTTGGATGGTTGTACCCGGGTTTTCAGAAGAGTGTGGCAATGTAAATTGAACCAACGGAAGAAAAACAGAAAGAAAGACAACTGCAATCAAATAAAAACGATTCCACTGGTGAAATACTTTATTTCGCAAAGCAAAATGATAATACATAAACAAGATGCCGGAGCAGATAATGACCTTTAACAGATAATAGGCTACAACAGTCATTTTTTTGATTTTTTTAGTTGTTGTAATAAGGTTTCCAGGTCTTCAAGACTGATGTTATTTTCCTTTACCATGAATGAAACCGCATCGCTAAATGAACCACCAAAATAACCCTTCACTAATGTTTTCATACTTGCTTTTGAATAAGCGTCTTTAGACACAAGGGGGTAATACTGGTGCTGGCGGCCAAATACTTTTACACCAACAAATTCTTTTTCAACTAAAATTTTTAAAATGGTTGCAACCGTATTCTGATGCGGTTTGGGTGGAGGCAATGCATCCATAATATCGCGTATAAATCCTTCCTTCAGTTTCCATACAATTTGCATAACCTGTTCTTCGGCTTTGGTTAATGTTTTCATGTAAACAATTGTGCGACTAAACTATAACTAATTATTTAGTTTAACAACTAATTTTTTAGTTTTTCAAATTAATGGCTTGCCCTTGCCCATTCTTATGTTATTTTGCACCAAATAATTTAAGAGGATGTCTGAAAAAATTATTGAGATCAGGAATGCAAATATTTACCAGGGAGACAACCTGGTATTGGAAGATGTGAACCTGTCAGTGAACAAGGGTGAGTTTGTTTACCTGGTAGGAAAAACAGGTACAGGAAAATCAAGCCTTTTGAAAACGTTGTATGGAGAATTGCCCTTAAAAGAAGGCCAGGCAACTGTTGTAGGTTATGATCTGCGCCAGCTTACATGGAAAACAGTGCCTTATTTAAGAAGAAATATGGGTGTTGTATTCCAGGATTTTCAATTGTTGACGGACCGGAATGTAAACGATAACCTTAAGTTTGTTTTGAAAGCAATAGGATGGAAGGATGAAAAACTGATGAATGAAAAAATTGCTGATGTGCTTGATAAGGTGGGTTTACGTTCAAAAGGTTTCAAGATGCCTTTTGAAATGAGCGGAGGTGAACAACAGAGGGTTGATATAGCCAGGGCACTGTTAAATTCACCCAAACTGATACTTGCCGATGAACCAACGGGTAACCTGGATCCTGAAACTTCGGATGAGATTATGAACCTTCTTATTCATATAGCAAGAGATTATGGCACTGCGGTTGTTATGGCTACACATGATTATATTGTAATTCAAAAATTTCCAGCCCGCATGGTGAAAACCGAATCAGGGAAGGTTTATGACAATGCTACAATAATTCACTAAGTTTTTTTGCGTTCATTTCATTATTATAAAGCTGCAATGCGGCTTTCCGGTTATCTATGTCCTGTTGAGTAAATTCCATTGTAAAAAGAAATCGTATACATTCTTTTAATGATTGTGGGTCGTTTGCAAGTTGAACACAATTAGCCGGAAGACCACTGCCTTTTATACCTGCTATATTGGTAATGCAGAATCGACCATCAAACAGAGCATGCAACAATTTTAATTTAATGCCCGTTTGGTTCATGGAGGGCAGAATGTTAATATGGGCATTTCGTATCAATTCATGTAGTTGTAGATCTGTAGGATCGTCAATAAACTGAAACGTGGTGTTGATGTATTTGCTTTTTAATTTATTTGCACCACGGCCAGCAAATATGATAGGGATCTTAATTTCAGATCCAATAGCTTTTATCAGCCACTCAACAGCGGTCCTGTTTTCTGATACCAATAAATTACCGTGGTATAAACAATAACTTCCTTTCCCGGGTTTGGCGTTCACCGTTTGCCAGGGTAGAAAGCAAGGAATAAAAAAACCATTATAGTTGTACTTTTTCTTAAAATCAGTGGCATCCTCGGTAGAAACATAAGCCAGAGTTGCAGCTTTAAGACTTTTCTGGAATCTCTTCAATAGAAATGATTCAAAAATAAAATAGATTTTTCTCCAGGATAATGTTTGTGATTTAGCAAGGTTTTTATAATAAACCGCTTCGTTGTTATGAATACGTACTACTATTTTTTTGTCTTCCTTTAAATAAGGGATCAGACCGGCACAATGAATACCCTCCAGCAACACAGGCACTTCATCCGCATTAAGGCGTTCAATCAGTTTTTTGTTGATTCGGGAATGAACAATATAGGGTTTACCTGAAATCAATGAAGAAAGCACTGATCCACGTGGATAACTGTAAATGGCAGAACAATATTCTTCAAGACCACTGGCATCTCTGCCAGTTTTATAATTGAAATAATGCAAGATGATCTTTTTGCCGGTTTTGGCTAGTTCGGGTATTTTATAAAACAGATCATAGGCACCCCCGTAATCCGGCGGCGAGGGAGCATCTAAACAAACAATATGAAGTGATTGACTCAATTCTGAAATACTTTTTGGTAAAATGCGACCAGTTTTATTTCTTCATTTTTCCAGTTATAAACCTCTTTTGCCTTCAGACAGTTTTCTTTCAACTTCATTCTCAATGCATTATTTGTTGCCAATTCATTGATGGCCGATGCTATTGAGGTTGGTGACAAATCTTCAATTAGTAATGCTACCTCAAATTCTTTGTTTATATCCTGGTAAGCCGGGTACTTCACACCTAACTGCGGAATACCGGCCTGTATGTAATCAAAAAAGCGATTGCTGAGTGAATAATAATTGTTCAATCCATTATTCTCAAAAAGAGTGATACCAAATAATGCTTTTGGAGTAATGCTACTCAGATCGGCCGGCAAAACCTTCCCCTTAAGTAAAACTTTATCCTGGACATTGTACTTTTTTATCAGTGAATGACATTCATCTATAAAATTTCCTTCACCGAAAATATGTAATGGGTAATTGATCCATTGAAAAGCAGGAATTAAAGTTTCAAAACTTCTTCCTTCATTTACAGCCCCCTGGTAAATTATAAAACCCTCCGGGTTTTGGTCAGCAGTCTTTATATAAAAAGGAACATTCATGATCACCTCGTAATTCACACCATAGGTTCTTTCAAATATGTCACGAATAGGTTTATTAACTGTATATCCTTTTTGAAAATGAGGAACCGTATGTTTTTCGATGCGCTTCCAGAATGAATAAATCTTAGGCCTGGATACGATCTCTTTCATTTCACAAAAAAGTTCATGCGCATCGTAAACCCGTTTCTTTCGTTTGAGGAGTGATGTTAGATAGCATGGTACAATCGTATCGAGGTCGATTGCACACACAAGATCAAACTTTTTAAAAAGTAAATAGAAAAGCAGGCGAAGGTTGTATTCAATATAAAACGCCTTTCCTTTTTCAAAAAAAAGAGACAGACGTTTTTGGGTAAATGGTTGTGGTTGAAGCTGGATAGAAGTTTTACGTTTTCTTCCAACCAACAGAACATCAAAACCGGCACGTTGCAGCGAACTGCAAATTCGTATCATTCTCTGATCATAGTTGAGATCATTAGTTACGGTGAAGATCAACTTCTTAGTATTGTTTTTCTGATCCCGCATAAATCTTTTCTATGATTTCAATTGTTTTTACCGCATCCCTTGCCTGCAGCAGGCTTCCATTTCCATCTAAAGAATGAATCAGATCATCATATACTTTATGGTGATTGCTCATAGAACCCTGGTAAAATCCATATTCATTGGGAGGTGAGGAAGATTTCAGTTGAGGGGGTTCCTGTTTTTCAGCTACAAACCATTCAAGTGTATTTAAATATTGACCTCCAATTTTTGCCGTTCCTTTTTCACCAAAAATGGTTAAAGAACCTTCTGTATTTTTTTTATAACTGTTTATCGTGTAGTTGATGGAACCAATCACCCCCGATTGCATTTTTACGACTGCAACACCGGTATCCTCAATTTCCACATTAGTTCTTTTGCCAAAATTTTCAGTTAATCCTTTTACACTTTTCACATCTCCCAAAAACCAATACAGCAGGTCTATAAAATGACTGAATTGCGTATAAAGAATTCCACCATCGAGGAATTTTGTTCCTCGCCAGTCACCATTATAATATTCCTGTGGCCTGTTCCAGAAACAATTGAGCTGGAAACTGTAAATTTCTCCCAGAAGGTTTTCATCCAAAGCTTTTTTTACAAATTGCACCGGCTCATTATAGCGGTTCTGTTTCACCACAAATAATTTTTTGCGACAGAACCATGCGGTGTCTACCATTTGCATAGCGGCAACAGAGGTTATACATAAAGGTTTTTCGCACAATACATGTTTGCCTGATTGAAGCGATTTGATGGCATGTTCGGCATGGAGGCCATTAGGAGTACAAACCGAAACAATATCTATTTCTTTTTCGACTTTTAACAAGTCATCAATCGAATAATAAGCGCCACAATTATATACATTGGCAAAAGCATCCGCTTTTTGTCGATTGATGTCGCAAACGGCCAGTAAATTCCCAACCCTTACAATATTTTCGGCATGCCGTTTTGCAATGTTGCCACATCCTATCAGTGCAAACTTGTACATAAAGTCTCAAAAATAATCTCTAAAAAATAAAAAGCCCCTTGCAATTGCAAAGGGCTTGAAAATATAACCAAGAGTATTTAAAAATTCGCATTCTCCATATTCACGCTGTTTTCGGCTTTTGTATTCTTACGCTTAAATAGATTGGCATCAAATTTACCAAAACGGTAATTAAAATTCAGGCGGAAAACCTGTGGATCTCGCCTACGTTGAATATCCTGAACAAAGTATTCTGTTTCAGAGTGTGCGTCGTATAAACGGGTTCTGAAGATATCATTCACATTCAGGGATAAAGAGGCTTTTCTTTCTTTTAAGAATTCAAACCTGATGGCGGCATCAACACCATAATTAGGCCTGATAAAACCCTGGGCCGCTGAATTGCTTCCACCCCACATGCCTCCTCCAAACATTCCGCCACCACGGCCAGATGGAGATGTGTTTCTTTTTGACTGGTAATCGCCGGATAGCTGCAGGGAAAAATTCTTTGGAAGTTTGATGTTGTTATTGACCTTAAAAAAATAACTGAATAATTTGTCTGGATCGGGTGCATTATTCAAATCGATTTTTGACGTGAATAAATTCACGTTTGTAGTAAGATCCCACCATTTTGTGATTTTGTTCTTTCCTGTCATCTCCAATCCGCTTATATAGCTACGGTTGGCATTGATATAGGATGAAACTATGGCACTGTCGTCAAAAGCAGGAACATATTCTCTCTGCTGATAAGGAGTGATCAGGTCATTTGTGTTCTTGAAATAGGCTGAGAATAAAATATTATCGCGGTTTGCAAATTGTTTTGAATACGAAAGCTCAAATGAATTGGTGAATTCCGGGTTCAATCCGGGATTACCGCGACTAACATTTATAGAGTCAGAGATATCAATAAAAGGGAAGAGTTGCCAGAAACCAGGCCTGTTGATCCTCCGGCTGTAATTGAATTGCAATTCATCCGTTTCATTCAATTTCTGACTTAAGAATACGCTGGGAAATAAACTGATTGGAAATTCAATATTGAAGTTCTCATTTTTATTTACCAGTAGTCCTTCGTAATCTGAACTTTCAGCCCTCAAGCCTAACTGGTAACCAAAGTTTTTTATGCGGCTTGAAAACGTTGCATATGCTGCATAAATCCTGTCTTCACTGTTATACATAATATCCTGCCCGGCAATAGGCGTTTTAATTCCATTGCTGTTCAGAACATAATAGTTGGTGCTGCTGTTCACTTTGCGTACGGATGAACGGGCACCAACTTCAAATTTTGATTTATCATTGATAGGATTGGAGTAATCGGTTTGGAATACGAGGTTTTCATTTGTGCCACCACCTAATTGTTGTACATCATAGGAGCGATCAAATGTTTTACCCGGGTTATAATAAAAATCGTTCTCAATGAAATTATCATTGGCGTTTTTTCCTTTATTATAGGTAACATCTGCTGTCCATTCGCGGCCTGCCTTAGGAAAATTATGTTTAAAGCTTACTTGTGCTCCTTTATTTCTAAACTGGTTCTTTGAACTTGACATTCTTTCCTGCAGCGAATCAATGGAATTATTGCTTTGAATATCTGTATAGATTATGCTTTCTGTAAATGGATTCATATTCCCCCGTGCAAAACTTCCGCTTAGTGTTAACGTATTGCGATTGTCAATAAAATAGTCGATTCCGGCTCTTCCAAAACCAAAAGCTCCCTTAAAAGTTGAATTATCGTACTGTTCAGATGTGCTGGGTTTGTAAACCAGGTTTTCCCTGATGTTAGATCCGTCACTTATTGATTTGCGCTGGTTGTACATTCCGCTGGCAAAGAAGTTAATTTTGTTCTGGCGGATATTTATATCACCTCCGCCGCCAAACCTACCCCTTGAATCTATGTTTGCACGAATGTTACCACTATAACCAATACGTTTATTTTTCTTCAATACAATATTTAAAATACCTGCTGTTCCGCCGGATGCATCAAACTTAGCAGATGGATTGGTAATGATCTCTACACTTTCTATGGCATCGGCCGGAATCTGTTCCAGGGTTAAATTAGTCGGTCTGCCATCAACAAAAATCTGGGGTGCATTGTTTCTCAGGGTCACGTTACCATCAATATCAACATTTACTGACGGTACATTTTTCATAACGTCGACAGCCGATCCGCCAGCAGAAGTAATGTTTCGGTCAACGTTAAATACTTTACGGTCAATGCCCAATTGCAATAATGGTTTTGATGCAGTAACTGTTACAGCACCAAGAACATTTTCGTCAATTTCAAGTTTTATATTTCCCAGGTCTTTATCCAGGGCACCTAACATGGCCATTGGATCATTACCTGCAGCATTTCGGTTAGGCATTTCAAATGCCACGCTTTTTTGAACCTGTGTATAACCAATACCAGATATGCGTAATATATATTTTCCGAAAACAGGAACATTGTCAATACTGAAATCACCAGTGTTGCTGGTAAGCATACCACCAACAATAACCTCTTTCATCTGTTTAGTGACTGAATCCGGACGAGACGCAACCAATGTTACTGATGCTGCCTCAATACCTTTATTGGCGGCATCAACCACTTTACCATAAAAACGGCCGCTAGGAGCCTGGCCATTGCCACGGTTTTGTCCGGAAGGAAATTGTGAAAATGCCGGGTTTGAAAAAAAGCCAATACAAAAAAGAGCCAATAAAATTCTCATGTGTGTTAAATTAAGCGGAGCAAATGTAGCCTGACCTGGTTCCGAAATCACTGACCATTAACCTTATTTAACAATAAACAGGATAAATGGTTTATTACAATTGCCAGTGGTGGGGATTCAAAATATTATGTGAAAGCGACGGTAAACAGGCTGAAATAAAAAACCGCCTGGTAACTGGACCTGACGGTTTAATTTGGGTGACTGACCGGGCTCGAACCGGCGACCCTCAGAACCACAATCTGATGCTCTAACCAACTGAGCTACAATCACCGTTTGGGCTGCAAAAATAATGAAATCGAGTTGAAAAAAATCTACTCTGCAGTAAAAAGTTAGAAGTTGCGGGTTTGCGATACAAATCAATTACATATCTAAAAAAGTTATATCAATCCAATAAAAAAAATCGTGGCATTTAATTAGTAACCTATAACTTATTCATGCAGTTGCATTCACCATATCAAAATTTCCGCCTGTCAAAAACGTTTGTTAAAGGGCAGGTATGTACTTCCATTCCATTTTTTTTAGATTAAATTTGAGTCTATGCCTAAGGCACTAAAATATATGTTAGATATGAGAAGACTTCCAATATTAATTGTGATGTTGATCGCAGGTGTTTTTCTTGCGTTCAATACTATGGGAACAACGCCAACCGTACCTCCGTCCAAGTATGAAAAGATCCTGCAGATTGTAGGAGAGATTTTAGCCCAGGGGCACTACAGTCCCAAGGATATTAATGATGAATTTTCGAAAAAGGTTTATACGAAATATTTCCAGGAGTTAGACCCTGACAAGAATATTTTCCTGCAGGATGATATTGCATCTCTTGAAAAGTATTCAACCAGGATTGATGACGAGATCAAGGGAGCCCCGGTTCAATTCTTTCTTGAAGTTGGAAAGATTTTTAATAAAAGAGCAGCAGAAGGAGCGGTCTTGTATAAAGAACTTTTATCCAAACCTTTTGATTTTTCAGTAACCGAAACTATTGTTACGGATGCTGAGAAGACAAGTTTTGCCAGCTCGCAGGCAGAGAGAAAAGAACAATGGCGTAAACGTTTAAAATACCTTACCCTGCAACGCTATGTTGACCTGGTTGATGCCAGGGAAAGCAATAAAGGAAAAGAAGGTTTTGTTGTTAAAACAGACGCCCAGCTGGAGAAGGAAGCAAGGGATAAAGTAAGGATTGCAATGGATCGCATATTTGAACGCTATCGTTTAAAGTTTAACGATGATGAAAAATTCAGTGTTTATGTGAATACCATTACATCTATGATGGATCCTTACACCGAATTCTTTCCTCCTGTTGATAAAAGATACTTTGATGAGCAGTTAAGCGGTTCGTTTTACGGGATTGGTGCCCAGTTGATGTATGAGGAAGGTAATATTAAGATCGCAAGTGTATTGCCAGGTGGACCCGCTAAAAAATCTGAACAGGTAGAAGTTGGAGACGTTGTAGTAAAAGTGGCTCAAGGTAAAGAAGCTGCGGTTGAGTTAACCGGGTTTGATGTTACAGACGCAGTTAAAATCATTCGCGGCAAAAAAGGAACTGAAGTAAATCTGACACTAAGAAAGAAGGACGGCACCCTGAAAAATGTATCATTAATAAGGGATAAAATTGTTCAGGATGAAAGTTATGTTAGAAGTGCTGTGATCAATGAAGGAACGTCAAAGATCGGTTATATTTTTCTACCTGAATTTTACGCCAATTTCGACGATCCAAATGATCCACATAGAAGCTCCGTTGATGTTGCTGCGGAAGTGAAAAAGCTGAAAGAAGAAAAAGTAGATGGTATTGTTATTGACCTCAGGAACAATGGTGGCGGATCATTATATGATGTGATACAGATCGCTGGTTTGTTTATAGACCAGGGACCGGTTGTACAGGTTAAGGACAGGGAAGGTCAACCACAGGTTATGAGAGATAAAGATGGTGGTGTATTATATGATGGACCACTTGCCGTTATGGTCAACGAATTCAGTGCTTCTGCTTCAGAGATTTTTGCAGCTGCCATCCAGGATTATAACAGGGGTGTTGTAATTGGCAGCACCAGCACTTATGGAAAGGGCACTGTTCAGCGTCCGATTGGTCTTGATCCTTCTTCTAACTTTTTATCAACCAATTCTGACCTTGGCTCATTAAAATTGACACTACAAAAATTTTATCGTATTAGCGGTGGATCCACTCAACAAAAGGGTGTGGTACCCGATGTGGTAATTCCTGATTATTACGAATATCTGAAACTAAGAGAAAGAGATAATCCAGGGGCTATGCCGTATGATGAGATTTCCAAGGCACAATACCGTGTATGGCAGCCGGGTTATGACCTTCAAGCGGTTAAGAACCTTGGAAATGCCCGGGTTGCAAGCGACTCGGTTTTCCGGTTGATCAAACAAAAAACAGATCTCTTAGCCAAACAGGATGACAAAGAATATCCTTTGGAAATTAACCAGTTCAGGAAAGAGCAAAAAATAACGAGAGAAGCTGTAAAACAAATTGAGAAACTGGTAAAGATGGATAAAACAATGGAGATATCTTATTTGCAGCAGGATATTGACCGTTATGTTTCCGCAGATAAAGATAAAACAGAGCGGTACAAACAATGGTTAAGTAACGTAAGTAAAGATGTGTATGTTGACCAGGCTGTGAAAGTTGTTCATGACATTGTCAACCAGCAAAACATTGCTAAAGGAAAAGAAAACATCAAAACCTTTTAACAAAATAAAATCGCATAAAAAAACCATTCACTTAGTGAGTGGTTTTTTTATGCCGAAGAAATGCAAAATTCTGACATACTTATTATGGGCGGTATCTTTTAGATAGGGTTGCCAATTAAGTTTTTTGGAAGAAAGTATTACACTCCCTGTGCAACAGACCATTCTTCTGTTTCAAGCCTTATGATCTGTTTTAAACAAACCAGTGCCGGAAGTCAGAAACATAAACCTGATCATTAAGCTTAGGAGTTGATTAAAGATATCGTTCCAGTAAAACCTTTTTGTGATGTAACGCATGGCCTATAATTATATAACCAATTGCTTTTACATATACAGATTGACCATTAGCGATGCCGGTCTCGTTTAATTGTCCTTCATCAAATGACTTGAATAAAAGTGCTGAGGATCTCTGCACACACCCTAATTCTTCCAACAGGTCGGATTTATTTCTTTTATCAGCTCCGGATGATGTCACGTAAGTATTTTCATCAAAACCAGGCAATACGGTTTCATCTTTCCTTGCAAAACATAAGGCACGATATGCAAAGATTCGCTCTGCATCAATAACATGTTGCACCAATTCTTTAATTGACCATTTTCCTTCTGCATACTTATAGTCCCATTTACTTTCAGGCACCTCCTGTAAAGCGTCCAACAATTCAGTTTGATGCAATTTGAATGCTGCCTCCATAGGCTGCACCGAAACATTTTGGATGTACCCATGATAAAAAACGGGCACCCTGGAAAGATCAATTGTAGCCATTAGTGATTCATTGTTAATAAAAAAATCCCGGTAATACCGGGATTCAAATTTATAAAATAAGACTTATGCTCTTTTGGCTTTTTTAACCTTCATATTCGTTTTTACAGGTTTCAATTCAGTTGATTGACCTGAAAGAGAAGCTGCCAGCTTCGCGGCTTCATATGCATTTACCAGGCCACCTGTTTTGCTTAATTCTGATAAAGCCACCTCTTCAGCTGTATCAGGCTTTGAACCCCTAATTGACGGGGGCACTGCACTTTTTTCAATTACGCTTTTAACCTGTTGTGCCGAAAGATCAGGGAAGTACTGCATGATAAATGCTGCTACACCAGCTGTCACAGGGGAAGCCATACTGGTGCCAGACAAATTCCTGTAAGTATTTCCACCAGGCACGGTTGAATAAATGTTTACACCGGGTGCAAAAACGTCAACCTCTTTTTTGCCGAAATTGGAGAAGGAAGCAACCAATCCACCATTTGCAGGGTCTCCGCTGGCGCCAACCATTATCCAGTTTGAAACTTTTTGATTATCGCTTAAGATGGGGGCCGGGTAGTGAGGCATGGTGTCAACCAAAAAACCTTCATTACCTGCAGCAGCAACCAGCAATACGTCTTTGCTTTCAGCATACTTTACAGCATCGTCAACCCATTGTTTTTGCGGGGAATAATATTTACCAAAGCTCATATTGATCACTTTGGCGCCATTATCTACAGCATAACGAATAGCTAATGCAACATCTTTATCATGCTCATCACCATCAGGTACGGCACGTATCATCATAATACGAACATTATCTGCAATACCGTCAATCCCTTTTCCATTATTTCTAACTGCACCAATGATACCGGCCACGTGTGTGCCATGCATTGCGGTATTGGTCATAATGTCGTTGTTACCATAAAATTTGTCGTTAATATCGTTGGGGTTGTCTTTCACAATCTCGCCACGGTAATCTTTTGGAGCTCTATCAACTGATTCTGCCTTGCGCAAATCGCCTTCAATACCTTCAAGAATATCCTTATTAGTAATATCAAAATTATTATTATTGGTTTCGCAAATGTTTAAAATAACATTGCGGGTTACCACCGCGTCCTTATGGGTTGTTTTAAATTCTTTAAGATCGCTACCACTGTATTCTTCTTTTTTCAATTCTGCTTTTATCACTGAGTCGCCTCTTTTCAAAGAAGGGTATAATCTTTTGATAAAAAATATTTCATTCTGGTCTATTCCTTTGCTAATATCGCCACGAGCTCTCAACCACGTTTTATATAACTGTTGGTCTTCAGTACTGAGTGTTGAAGGATCGTTTATGTTTTCAAAACGAGATTTATATAAATGATAGAGCCGTGCAGCTTCGTAAGAATCTTTTTCAACATTTCTTCCGTCTCTGCCACCAAGAAAGTTCCAACCATGAATATCATCAACATACCCATTGCCATCATCATCAATACCATTTCCCGGAACTTCTTTAGGGTTCACCCAAAGAACAGGTTTCAGATCTTCATGGGTAGTATCAATTCCGGAATCAATAACCGCCACAACAACTGTTTGGCTTTTTTTACCTTTTACAAACTGATACGCTTTGTCCAATGCAATTCCATAATAACCTTCTTCCCTGGATTTTAAATGCCAGCCATTTGAAGCAGTTTTTTTGGAAGATTGTCCGAAAGAAGAGAGGGAGAGTGCAACCAGGGTCGTCAGTACGGAAATTCTTAATGCTTTAACCATTTAGATATTTTTTTGAAAAAAGAGTAATCGTAAAAATAGGAAAACCACTTGTACATAGTTGCAAAAACAGGACAAGTGGTTTGCCGGAAATTGTTAAGATTTACAAATTAAACGTCTTTTAATAAAGTATATTTAAAACACGCTTTAGTTCAATGAATTAGCAAAATTAATTTCAGTTACAGATCAAACTTAATACCCTGGGCCAAAGGTAGTTTGGTACTATAATTTATAGTATTGGTTTGACGTCGCATGTAAATTCTCCAGGCGTCGCTTCCACTTTCTCGGCCGCCTCCAGTTTCTTTTTCGCCACCAAATGCGCCGCCAATCTCGGCTCCTGAAGTACCAATATTCACGTTAGCAATACCACAATCACTGCCTGCAGATGAAAGAAACTGCTCTGCTTCTCTTAAATTAAGTGTCATAATTGCTGATGATAAACCCTGCGGAACACCATTTTGTATTGCGATTGCTTCATCGAATGTTTTGTACTTCAATAAATATAAAATTGGTGCAAATGTTTCATGCTGAACAATCTGGAAATGAGGTTCAACCTCAGCAACACAAGGTTTTACATAACATCCGCTTTCATATCCATTGCCCTCCAATAATCCACCTTCCACTACAAAACGGCCGCCTTCTGCCTTACATTTTTCAATGGACTGCAGGTATGCATCAACAGCCTGTTTATCAATCAAAGGACCAACGTGGTTGTTTTCATCCAGGGGATCGCCAATACGCAGTTGTTTGTATGCATTAATCAGCTTTTGTTTAAAGTTATCATACACATCTTCATGTATAATCAAACGTCTTGTAGAAGTGCAGCGTTGACCGGCAGTACCTACGGCCCCAAAAACGCATCCCACCAATGACATATCAAGATCAGCATCTTTTGAAATAATAATGGCATTATTACCTCCTAATTCAAGCAATGATCTTCCAAGTCTTGCACCGACAGCAGCACCAACAGCTTTACCCATCCTGGTAGAGCCCGTAGCTGATACTAAAGGAATACGTTTGTCATTGGAAATCTTTTCACCCATTTCCCGTTCACCTATTACCAGGGTACTTACGCCTTCGGGAACATTATTTTTTTTAAATACTTCCGCAATAATATTTTGACAGGCCACCCCGCACAAAGGTGTTTTTTCAGATGGTTTCCATATGCAAACATCGCCACAAACCCATGCCAGCATTGCGTTCCAGCTCCATACCGCAACCGGGAAATTAAAAGCAGAGATA
The DNA here is from genome assembly GCA_035714205.1 of Flavisolibacter sp. Taxonomy (GTDB): domain Bacteria; phylum Bacteroidota; class Bacteroidia; order Chitinophagales; family Chitinophagaceae; genus Flavisolibacter. The sequence continues at coordinate 14,146 of DASTMJ010000022.1, forward strand.
ATGCCTACAATTCCCAGGGGATGCCATTGTTCATACATCCTATGCCCGGGACGTTCGCTATGCATGGTTAAACCGTGCAGCTGGCGTGACAAGCCCACAGCAAAATCACATATATCGATCATTTCCTGTACCTCACCATAACCTTCCTGTAAACTTTTACCCATTTCATAGGAAACAAGTTTGCCGAGGTTTTCCTTATTTTTTCTTAACTCATCTCCAATTTGTCTTACAATTTCACCCCGTTTGGGCGACGGCCACATACGCCAGTCTAAAAAAGCTTTTTCAGCAGTAACAATTGCCTGTTCATATGAAGCTTCGTCGGTGCAAATTACATCTGCAATTTTTTTTCCATCAACAGGAGAGTAGGACGTTATGGTTTTGCCCTTGCCCTCTAACCATTTTGTTCCGGTTGAGGTACCGTGATTTTGTTCTGTGATACCCAATTGTTTTAATAGATCCTGCATGTACTTATTATTTAGATAAAGATATTTTGATTCCACCCATTAACCATCTGCCTGGCATTTGTGATCCAAGCACATCAGTATAATTTTCATTAAAAAGATTGTCTGTTTGTACAAATGCGGTAAGCTTTTCCTTTAATAAAAATCCTTCAGCCTTGATATTGATAATGAAATAATCTTTTGAAACTTTTGAAATAACTTCTGAGGTAGCAGTTTGTGGTTGCCGTTCTTTATATATTCCATTGATCGAAATTGAAAACAGCCGGTTTCGATATTGCGTAGTCATGTTAACCATGTATTTGGCATGTGAAGAAATATAAAAAGACGGCGCCGTATCACTGCTAATGCTATTCAACCAAACAAACCCGATCATTGTCAGAAAATGCTGTTGATGTTGTAACGGTTTAGAAAAGCTCAAATCTGTTTCAAAACCGGTGGTGTTTACTGTAGCAATATTTTTTGCCAGGGCATAGGTGCCTGTTGGTGATAGGTTTTCCTTACGTGGCATGTTACTATACGCTGTGGTTATATAATCGATCATTTTAGAATGATGCCGCTGGAAAAAGGTTCCGGATAATTTAAAATATTTCGAAAGGAAAAGATCACCACCTGCTTCGTAACTGAACGATCGTTCTGCTTCAAGATCCGGGTTGCCAATCCTGCCACTGCTAACAAGGGCTTTATTATAATTATTGAAACGTTCGGTAAAATCTGCATCGCGTATAGTTTTACCTGCACTTGCTCTTAATTGAATACTTTTTATACGGTACGACAGGTTGATTTGAGGCACTAATTCCCATCCCGCCCGTTCGTTCCATTCCAACCGCACTGCGGGTGCTACTACAAAAAAATCACCTACTGACTGATTTAACATGGCAAAAAGAGCGGCTTGATTGTATGCATGATCGCCGCGATCGTTGGAGTTTATCTTCTTATTGATTAACTGTACGCCGGAAACAATTGTTGTTTGGGATCCAGGTTTCCATTCATCCGTTATTAAAGCCTGGAATAATTTTGTTTTATTTTGGTTGGGAAGTGAAGTCTTATTAAACGCATAACGGTCATCCAGTATTTTATAACCCGCACTTAACCTTATGATGTCCTTCCTGGATTTGTAGGTAAGCTGCAGTTGGTTCCATAACGTTTGCACCTTTTCATCAGCCGTGTCAGAAACAAATGTGGTATAAAAATTTTGAGCAGCGAACTTCCGATCATCAAACGAAGAACGTAAAGCCAATTGCCATCTCTCATTAATAAATTGATTAAATGAAAATGATGCTGTGTGATTATTGAAAAATCCTTTAGTTCCTCTTTGTTTCTGCCCATCAGCATTGTTACTCGCCAGTCCTAATGCTACCGATGTTTTTCCGTTACTATAAAATCCACCAGCGTGAACATTCAGTAATCCATATTCCCCGGCAGTTACCTGTGCCTTAACATTTGATTTGCTGATATTTTGAATTGCTGCAAATGTTTTGGAGATAATATGAATAACTCCACCTACGGCTTCAGAACCGTAAATGGCAGATGCTGCACCTTTTAAAATTTCAATTCTTTCAATTTCCGACAGAGCAATTGGTATGTAACTTGAAAAATGCCCCGTGTTCGGGTCATTCAAACGAACTCCATCCAATATTACCAATACCTGCTGGAAGGTTCCGCCACGTAAAACAATATCACTTTGTGCACCCATCGGCCCACGTGCCTGTACTTCCACGCCAGGCAAATAACGAAGCAGTTCATCAATGGAATGAACCGGCAGGTCATATAATTTTTCGCCCTCAATAATAAACAGGTTACGACCCGTTTTGGAAGCTTTTTCTGGTGTTAAGGAGGATGTTATTGTAATGGGATCAAGGTCTTGTTCATCAGTTTGAGCAGAAAGAGTTAAAGAGTTCAGAAGAAATAAAACAGTAAAGCCTTTGGCAAAAATTCGACCCATATCCATTTTCAATTGGGCGCAAAAATAGGATACTATTGGAAAGCTACCTTAATAGGATTCAGCATCGCTGGGGAAGTTTCCCGATTTTACATCATCAATGTATTGCTGAACGGCTTTTGTTGCCAGGTCGTGAAGATTTAAATATTGTCTCAAAAATCGCGGTTTGAATTCAGTATTAATACCTAACATATCATGCATTACCAACACCTGTCCATCACAATATTTCCCGGCTCCAATTCCAATAGTGGGTATGTGTAAGTTTTCTGATACCTCTTTAGCCAGTAAAGCGGGTATTTTTTCCAGCACCAGTGCAAAACAACCGGCTTCTTCCAACAGCTTTGCATCTGCTCTTAATTTATTAGCCTCGGCCTCTTCTTTTGCCCTGACGTTATATGTTCCAAATTTATAAATAGACTGTGGCGTTAATCCCAGGTGGGCCATCACCGGTATGCCGGCACCTATGATTTTTCTTACAGACTCCAAAATCTCTGCGCCACCTTCAAGCTTAATAGCATGAGCGCCGGTTTCTTTCATAATGCGGATAGCAGAGGCAAGTGCTATGTCACTGTTAGACTGGTACGATCCAAATGGGAGGTCAACAACCACCAGGCAACGTTTGGCGCCGCGAATTACCGATGAAGCATGATAGATCATTTGCTCCAATGTAATAGGTAAAGTGGTTTCATGACCGGC
>DASTMJ010000023.1:0-4475 GCA_035714205.1 Flavisolibacter sp.
CGGCTGGGCAGCGGGGCCAGCGCCACTGCAGCACACTAAAAATCTTTTAACTGATCTTAGGTGATGGCTGTCTTTATCATTTTTGGCTTACTCAATCTATTTTGAAAAGTCCTTGTATTAATACGGCGTAGTTAAGGTGAAACATTTCCTACTGATTGTTTCTACCTGTATGGTATTTACAATCACCTGGTGTTTTGTTTACAGGCAGAAACAAGGTGAGGTGCAGGTTTCAGGTGTAGTGGCGTATGATTGCATAGTTGGTTACCAGATTTTTTAGGTTTATATCTGAAGCGGAACATAAAATGCGAACGTCATTGCGAGGAGGTCCGACGAAGCAATCTTATAATTTGTTTAGAACAACTATGCGGCTGCTGAATGGACTAAACATGAAGAATGTTTTTTCAGGCCGGGCTAGTGCTGTTTTGTTTGAGAATTGCCCCGAACAGAAAACAAGGGTGTTTTATTGGGGAGGAAAGGTTCTATTTTTTTCCTGCATTTATACCAGTTATCGCGGTGCAAATAATAGTGCTGATTGTATAAATGATCCTGCGCCGCCAGCAGTTGATAGCCCATGGCCTTGTTGTATAGTATAGCTCTTTTATTGTTGCGAAGTATTTTTATAAAAATGGTTTCAATTCCGATGGAGAAGGCCCAATCGTTGATAAGAACAGAGGCTTCGAGGGCATAACTGTTTTCGCGGTCTTCTTCCCTGGCAATAAAGATACCTGCATTGCCAACCATATTTTTTCTCCAGTTTATATCGGCACCGTAAATAAGTCCAATGGCTTTTTGATTCACGGTAATTAAAAAATAGAGATGCTGTTCGTTATTTATTTTACGGAACCATTGCTGTTGCATTTCCGGGGTGATATAATCCCGGTATTCCATATACTGGTTCACGGAAGTGGAATTGCGCCATTGCCGGATCATTTCCAGGTCTGATAAAGTTATTTGCTTTAAGATGATGCTGCCTCTTTGTATTTCCATTTCACTTGCGTTGCTGTTTCAAAAATACATTGCGGGTATGTTCTGCAACCGAATTTACCATGAGCCGCACAAGTTTAAAAAATGTATAACCGGACTTTCCATGCTTTCGTTTATAATGAGGCAGGGGTACAAATTCTATTTGATAACCTGCCCGGTAAAAAGCAAGGTCTAACAGCACATTTTTTTGGTTCAGCCGGATGGCTGCTTTTGCCATCACCTCTTTTTTTAACAGCCGGAAGGAAGAGCCTTTTGAAGGGTAGCCTGCGTAGCCAGCCGTTTTTTTTACGATGCGGCTAAAGCTATTTCTTACCCATGATTGTTGTGCCTTGACAGGCAGGCCATACACAATACAGGCATTTGTTTGTTTTTGCCGTTCTACCAGATGTAAAATATCAATAGGGTCAAATTGAAGATCGTCGTCTAGGGTAATAATGAATTGGCCACTGCTATATGCAAAACCAATTAACAGGCTTGCGCATTGCCCTTTGTTTTTCCTGTTTTGTAACGGTATAATGCAATGGAATTTGTTTTTTAGCTGTTGAATAACTTCCCAGCTTTCATCTGTGCTGGCATCGTCCACTAAAATTATTTCAATAGAAAAGTTCTCAAGGGCTGCAGTAGTCTTCGTGCACAAAATTTCCAAGGATCGTGAACCGTTATAGACCGGAACAATGATGGAATAGTCAATGGTATACTTAGCTTCCAAGCAGCAGTCCTCCGTCCATCCTGATGGTGATACCGGTGATCCAGCGAGATGCATTTGATAATAAAAATACGCAGGCGTTGGCCACATCTTCGGGTTGTCCTACTCCTAACGGATATTTGGCCAAATGTGCTTCAACTGTATGTTTTTCAACATTTTTTGCCATATTGTCAAAAATTTTTGTCTTTACCATAGCTGGGGCCAGGCAGTTAGCTCTTATGTGTTTCACTGCATATTCAAGAGCAATGGTACGGCAGAAGGCTTCCAGCGCTGCCTTAGATGAAGCATAGGCAGCGCCGCCGATAAAAGAATTTGTTGCCGCTATGGAGGAAATAAAGACAACTGAACCGCCCTGATTCATTTTTTTATGTTTCAATAACATGGCTGTAAGTTCCACTGGTACATAAAAATTTATGGAGAATGTCTGGTCTATTTTTTTCCTGTTTAAAAAGCCTGCTGGAAAGGGTTCTACAAGTCCTGCACAATGAACCAGGCCATCGAGTTTTTCTATTTGTTGTACCAGGTTTTGTATACCGTTCTCTATTGCCAGGTCCTGGACTATTTTTTGGTGGGCAGCGGGTGGCAATTGTGTTATTAGTTTATCGAGGGATTGTTCGTTTCTGCCTGTTATAATTAACCGGGCACCCATTTGAGCGCATTGCTGGGCCACGGCAAATCCGATTCCGGACGATGCGCCGGTTACCAGTATGGTCTTGCCTTTTAGTGTAAAAGAGCTGTTATACATATTCAATTAACGGCGGTATCACAAGATGGTTTGTATTTAAAAGGGCTGATGCCCATGAGAGGCCCACTCCGAACCCGCTCAATAATAATGTTTTTTGGTTATGGGCTAAAACCGGAGCCAGATTATTAACCATAGTCAGGGGAATGGAGGCCGAACTGGTATTTCCAAAATCTTTTAAAGAATAAGGAACCTTATGATCAGGGAACTTCAATTTTTTACGGATGGTCTCATTCATGATAAGGTTGGCCTGGTGCATGAGGAAATAATCTATGTCATTGATGGTTTTGTTATGGTATGATAAAAGATCCCTTACGTTTTGCGGCACTGTATTAATAGAAAAGTCGAAGACCTTCATTCCATCCATTTGCAGGTGGCTTCTTCCTTTTTGAAAGCCTTTCCGGTATTTTATCATTTCGTTCTCATCATCAAACAGCGGTTCTTTGCAGCCGCCACCCGGTACAATGATGGTATCGAAACCACTTCCGTCGCTACCTACAGCAAAATGAATTGCCGGTGCAGCCGTTGTAAATTCCAAGGCAGTAGCACTACCTGCGTCGCCAAACAGGGGAAAGGTTTTTTTATCAAAGGGGCTGACTGTAAACGTACTGGTGTCGCCTGCCAGCAAAAGACCTTTTTTGATTTTTGCAGCTGACATGAGACCAGCTATTATGGATAAACCATAAACATAACCCGAGCAGCCCAAGGGCACGTCAAAGGCCATTGTGGATTTTGGTAAGCCCAGCCTGTCCTGTAAAACAATAGCGGTACAGGGTAATAAATAGTCTCTTGCCTGAGACACATAGATCAAGATCTCCACTTCAGAGGGGTGCCAGGCAAGTTCATTTAATAAGGACCGGGCACTTTCATAACATAAATCGGAACATACCGTATTGCCCGCAACTTTTCTTTTGCGTTCCACACCAATTGTTTTAATGAGGAAGGCCAGTTCTTTTGGTTCAATTAAAGAAAAGGTTTCATTGTGTTCTACCAATGAAGGGACACATGCTGCTATGCCAGTTACCTGCACATTCTCAATGGAAGAGAAAGCCATAATTAACCGATTAAGTTATAGAGGTCGGTCACTGTCTCACATTTCCTGAGCTGGTCGAAGGAGACAGGCCTGTCAAATTCTGTTTCAAATAAGGCCACCAGTACCATGGCGTTCAGTGAAGTCCAGTCGGCAAGGTCGCGAAATTTTACCTCGGGGGTAAGTGTGCCTTTGTCAATTGTATCAAACACATCTTCCAGTTTAACGATAAAGTCCTGTATATCAATTTTGTTCATAGTACGCACTTGTTACTGCAAAGAGGCATGAATATACTACATAAAAAAAACCATCCATTGCCGGATGGTTTTTTAAGTAGGTATTTGCCTATTGTTTTATAATCTTCAGGTGCATAACCTGGTTCCATTGATGTATGCTAACTATATAGGTTCCCGGGATCAGGTCTGAGCCAAAGCTCATTGGGTCATAGGATGTGCCGTACAGGGTTTTTAAATGTTTACCGCTAACATCATAAATCATTAAGTAATAGGGTCCCTGTATACCCGAAAGTTTTAGTTTAAACTCACCCGCGCTGGGGTTGGGATACACCGTTGCCGCATTATTTGTTGGTAAAAGCCTAATGGGGTCCCTGTCGAAATAAGCGATGTCCTTTATTTCTATATTACCACCGGCCAGTTCTTTTTCATTTGTTTTTGATACGTTCCAGTTACCGGAATAAAGCAGACTGCCATTCATTGCGTAGAGGGTAACAGCTATGGAATCCTTATTGCCGGGATCTTCCAGATCTGAAAGGGTTATGACCAGATCGAGGGAACCTCCCAATGAAACAGGATTTTGCGGATCGGTAATATCATGCAGGTTTGCTTTTGATACAAATTCGGCTCTTTTGAGCGAACGATTACCACTGACACCTAAAGATGACATGGCATTGCTCTTTACCTGAAAGGTTTTCAGTAGACCTGCTACCATTTTCCTGAAAATAATATTTACACCACCCTGAAGATGGGTTTTGCGTTTATTGAATTTAAGATTCA
>DASTMJ010000024.1:0-2451 GCA_035714205.1 Flavisolibacter sp.
TAATTTCAATAGGGCATCATCTAACCAAAAAACCCGGCTTGATTCATTAAAAAAAGCAAAACTTATTTTTATTGCAGGCGGCGATCAAAGCAGGTTTATGGAAGTTGTTTTGCAAACACCGGTATGGGATGCCATACATGAAGCCTATAAAAACGGTGCTACCATTGCTGGCACAAGTGCGGGTGCGGCTGTTATGAGCCGTTACATGATCACTGGAAAAGAATTGCTTGGAGATACAACTTATCATGCAACATTCAGGAAAATCTGGAAAAATAATATAGAATTCCAGGAAGGCCTTGGTTTACTTCCCAAAGCTATCATTGACCAGCATTTTATAGCCCGTAGCCGTTACAACCGTTTGTTCTCTGCACTCGCTGCATTTCCCGAATTTCCATGTATAGGAATTGATGAAGCAACAGCTATTATTGTGAAAGGTGACAAAGCAACCGTAACAGGCGAAAGCCAGGTGATTGTATTAAAACAACCAAAAAACCTGCAAACCACTGAAAAAGGCCTGATCAAATTGAATGATGTGCACCTGAGCATTTATACCGAAGGTGATGTATTCGATCTTAGATAAATTGCTTTATTGTTGTAGCGATCGGTATTCTTTCAGCTTATCATTTATATAATACAAAACTTCTTCGGCCGAATTATGCTGTCGCAGCCATTCATAATTGGGAGTGTACCGATACATAAAAAGGCGCAGTTCTTTATCCCTTAAACCGGTATAATGTGCCACCAGTTGCGCCGGGAACCGGTAATTTACATACGCTATACGTTCTGTTTTCTGGAACAATACTTCTTCTTTTTTCTTATTGCGGTATTTTTTCTTTGTAAACCTGTCAAGGTTAATCACAACTCCAAAACCTTCTGAACGGTTTGTTGCAATGGCACCGGGGGCTTGTCCGCGCATCTTTAAAAAAGTGTCTCTTCGCTCCATGCTATCCAACTGGTATTGACTGTATTTTGAAGTAATAGTTAACCCGGGTAAAAAGTTGCCGGAAGGAGAGAGGTAAATACTCAGCGTATCGCCAAATAAAACCGAATACCGTACAGTATCATACCTGTAGGATGCGGCTACGGCATACAATACATCGTTTGGTGATACTTCGATCCTGAAATATCCAAAAGCATCAGTTTCCGTCCTTTGATTGGTGCCGGAATTAGAGATGGTTCCTTTTACAATGGGAAAATGAGTGAGGCTGTCTTTAAGGTAGCCGCTGATCCATGCTTTCTGGCTATAGCCACTATTTGAAAAAAAGATCACTGCAAAAAAAAGGAAGCAGCCCCGGAACATGATTATATTTTGTTGAAAGTACCATTTTGCTGAACGCATTAAGGTTAAAGAGGGGTTAATTGAAATTGTACCTATATCGTCTATTCGTCAATGTTTCTTGTCTATTGGTCAAAAGAATTTTACAGAACTTATTGACCAGGGTAGGTTTGGTGTAAAATCAAAACGATGCAATCTTCAACTCGTCAATCCTACCTCGACTGGCTACGTATCATAGCCATTTTAGGTGTTTTGTTCTTTCACAGCGCTATGCCATTTGCGGCTGAAAGCGACTGGCATATCCGCAATCAAGAAACCTCGTCCTTACTAATGGAATTCAATTTTTTCCTGAGTCGCTTTCGTATGCCGTTGTTGTTTTTTATATCTGGTGCGGTTGCTTATTTTATGCTGCAAAAAAGAACAGCAGGCCAGTTTATAGGCTTAAGATTCAGGCGTCTTTTTATACCGCTTGTTTTCGGTATGCTGGTTATTGTTCCGTTACAGGTTTATATGGAACGGCTGAACCAGGGATTTAATGGAAGTTTTTTTGATTTTTATCCCACAATTTTTACCACAGGCCCTTATCCGGAGGGCAACCTTAGCTGGCACCACCTGTGGTTCATTGCTTACCTGTTTGTTTATGATGTGCTGCTGGCACCGTTCTTCAAATGGTGTGTAGTCAATAAAAACAGGATGCGCCTTTTTAATAGGTTGGGCACAGGAAGGAATATTTACTGGCTGATCATTCCGTCAATACTTTCGTTTTGTGTTTTAGTACTTCGTTTTCCCGAGACTCATGATCTTATTAACGACTGGTGCTGGTTTGTGTATTGGTTGTTTTTTTTGCTGGCAGGATTCATTTGTATGTGTATACCTTCTTTAATGGAAAGCCTTGAACGCAACCGCCGCACCTCGTTTACATTCGCTGTACTGGCCATTACCATGTTGAATTACCTTAGATGGAACAGTCTTGAGCCTTTCGATGTTATTGTAAACTGGAGGCAGGATGTACGTACCTATTTATATCTTGCTCTCTATCCTATAATAGCCTGGTTTTGGGTATTTACCGCCATTGGTTATGGCAAACGTTATCTCAATAAAAAACACGGTTCATTAAATTATATCAACAGTGCCGTTTACCCGTTTTACATTTTACACCAGACAGTGATTGTAAC
>DASTMJ010000025.1:0-13466 GCA_035714205.1 Flavisolibacter sp.
CCCTGGTGATCAAAATAAGCATCCATCCAGCCATCGCTTTCATCCAGGTCATTCCATTCCTTCTCCAATACTTTCTTTTTTTGCGCAGGCGTTTTGGCGCCAGCCTTTTTAATCTTGTCCTGTAAATGATAGCGCCACTTAAAATGATTTACCACATCCAGCACATGCGCAGCATAGGCCCTGGCAACCTTCGGGTCTTTTTGTATGATCAGCAGGTTCTCGTCATTACAATACGAAGCCCTGAAGCCCAGGTTATGGCTACCCGTTATAACCACGCAGTCTTTTTCAAATGGATCGATCACAAGCACCTTATCATGAATGGTGGCATGACCCAGTTTGAGCAGCTCCTGTTCAAAATAAGAAAAAGGACCCGGTATAGCTGCTACGCCTGTTACCACGTAACGGTCTGGCGGCACTTCGGCATCTCTTGAATAAATATCGGTGATCACTTTTTCTGCAATCTTTACATCAGATATGGCACCCCTTATATAAAGAGGTTTGTTTTCAGGCCTTGCTTCCGATACCGTTTTGATCTCGTCCAGTATAGAAGGACTGCCCGGGTTGAACAAAAGAAAGAGAATACTTTTTTTAGCCTTTCGCAGCAATTTGTAAACGGTTTCTATATCAACAGGTGTGGCCGCATTTTTAGCGGGCTTATTTTTTTGTTTGGTATTGGGTGCATACCAAACAGATAATTCTGCAGCACCTTTCAGGCTCCATTTTTTACTGTTGCCGGCACACCAGCTACGTAGGGCAGCCTCCTGTTTTTGATCGGCTAATAATTGCTGCCAGTATTCAAGATATTGTTCTGCTACTTTAGCCGAATGGATAAAGACCATGTTATTCGTTTGCCCGCAAAGACCGGTGGCTGTCCAGTTGGTACTGCCGGTTAGTACCGATTGCGGTTTGCCATCAGCACCTGCATACACAACAAATTTGTTATGCCCTATATGAGAACCCAGCATACGGTCGTAAATTTTTAATCTTCCCTGCATTGCCAGCTTTTTTAATGCTGCCCTTGTTTTTGCATTGGTACCATCGGGAACGGTCACCTGCTTTTTCTTACCATCAACTGTTTGGGTTTTGGCGCTGTTGGCATTGGAAAGAATGATCTCAATATCATCGGCATCTGTAAGATATTTTACAAGCTCTTTATCGGTAAGTTCATAAAGAGCTGCATAAAATCGTCCCCCTTCGTCTTTTCCTTTTTTAAAAAAAGCATGGATATTGTACAGCATTTGTCCTGCCAGCCTTTTGCGCCAGGTATTCGATGGATCGGAAAGAATGCTGCGGGCACCGGCTTTGTCTTTTACACCCTCAACCCCGCCTCTTTTAGAAAAAGCCTGGGTTGAAAGCAGTCCCCTGTTAAAGATCACTTTCAGGTCATCGTAGGTTTGCGTACGCATAATTGCAGGTGTTACAAAAGATAATTTCCTGTCAGCTTGAAGGTTGTCCCAGGTGCCCCTCATCGGGATGATGCGATACTGGATCCGTTTGTCATGTGGTGCATACAGGTCTTTCCAGTTAAAGGTTTGCAACGGCCATTCATCAGTGGTTTGTGGTGATTTTCGCTTATCGGCAACTACATCAAATCCTACAGTGGCTTTTAATCCTTTTTTTTCTTCTTTGCCATTTATTATGCGGTGAATAGAGAAACCAAGACAATCATTGATCTTTCGGGGAACGGTCCACCAGATGTAAACAATGTCGTTATTAGCAATGACCACAGAGGTACCTTTTGAAGTTGAAGGCATACAATCAATTTTATCGGTAAGGAATTGAAAGAAAGAATTAAAGTTCTTATTCCCTTATTTTGAAAACAAGAGTGAAAACACGGGTATACTTTGCAGGTTTGTTGACGGTATTAAATGGATTTAGTTTGGCCAATGCAAGGCCGGACAAAAAAATAAAACAGTGGTATGCGATCTTATTAATGCACGGTTATACTTTTTTTGATTTCGATCTCCGTTGAACCGTTTTACCCAATATGGATGCAAATGTATTTTCAAGTGCATCAATCGCCTTTTTCATTTGGATGCCCTTGCCTAATACCGGCTTAAACAGGTCGCCTTCTTTTTTAACCCTGTCCACTGCGCTGGCAATAGTAAAATCCTTCATCTTCAAACCCTTTTTTACTTCATCCCAATGCAGGGGCATGGAAACCGTTGCCCCGGGTTTGGGTCGTAAAGAATACGGTGCGGCTACGCTGGCTTGCGGACGGTTCATCAAAAAATCAATATAAAGTTTGCCCTCCCGGTCTTCCGTTTTCCGTTCAATGGATGTGAACTTCGGCAATTCGTGATGCACTACTTTGGCAATGCGCCTGCCAAATTCCTTCGATTCTTCATAATCATATTTGGCACCCAGCGGAATATAAATATGCAAGCCCGTAGAACCAGAGGTTTTACAATAAGCGGGGACTGAAATCTCGTCCAGTATTTTTTTGGTTACCTGCGCGGTTTCAATTACCTCGGAAAACGGGTTGCCATCAGGGTCCAGGTCAATGATACACCAATCCGGGTGACCGGGTTTTTGACGGCGGCTATGCCATGGGTTCATTTCAATACAACCCAGGGAAGCCAGGTATAATAACGAAGCTTCGTTGGTACAAACCAGAAACTCTTTTTCCCGCTGGTCCATAAAACTGTAATAAGGAAAGGTTTCAATCCAGCCCGGTGCCTTTCCTTTTACATCTTTCTGGTAAAAACTATTACCCGCAATACCATGGGGATGACGGTTCATGATCTGCGGCCGGTCTTTCATATACGGCAACATTACCGGCGCTATTTGATAATAATAGTTGATCATGTCCCTTTTCGTCCATTTTTCTTTGGGCCAGAAAATTTTACTGAGGCTGGTGAACTTTATATCATGACCATTGATAGAACGTGTCTGGGTTTCTTCCGCAGGATTGAGCAGCGTAGCTCTTCCTTTTTTACCAGGGGCCGATATTACTTTTTGTCTGGCAAAGCCTGTTTCTTTTAATAAATGACTGGTAGATTGGGGTAGCTCCCGTACAACTTCAGAAGGTTTTTTGTCCGGCCGTAAACCCTTGAAAGAAGGCTGGCGAATGGCACCACCCGGTGTTAGTTCGCGGTAGCTGATCTCGGCAACCAGTTTAGGTTTTACCCAAACCACTTCAGCTTTTGGCGGGTTGGGTCGAAACCGCGAGGGTTTATTGTATTCGGGCTCCGTAGAAAATAGGGACTTTGGTGTAATGTATGGTTTTAGTTGTTTTACAATCTCTTCCTGCATCTTTCGGTTAAAACCGGTTCCAACGGGTGTTACAAAATTGAACTTTCCCTTTTCAATGATGCCAAGCAATAAAGCACTGAAAAGTTTATTGGTTCCCTCGTTAATAGTGTAACCACCTATCACCAGCTCCTGTCTTTTTTCTGTTTTTATTTTCAGCCAGTCTTTAGATCGCTGCCCGGGTACATATATACTCCCCATTCTTTTTGCCATTACTCCTTCCAGGTGCAGTTTACGGGCTTCTTCAAAGGCTTTGTCTCCCTTATTTTCCAGGCTTTCACTGGTACGCAAAACAGGATCATTTACAGGCATGATCGCTTTGAGTAATTGCCTTCGTTCTTCTACCGGCAGGTGCATAAGTAAACGCCCCTCCATCCATAAAACATCAAATGCATAAAAGAAAAGATGCCCATCAGCTTCACTGCGCCAGAGTTGAAGGGCTCCAAAATCAGGAACACCCTCATCGTTCACTACAACAATCTCCCCGTCAAATACTGCATTGATGTTCCAGTTTTGAAAACGATTGGTTAACGGGTAAAATTTTTCATTAAATGATTTGTTATTGCGGGAGCGGATGGTAACCATGCCATTTTCTATATAAACAAGGGCACGATAGCCATCCCATTTCATTTCGTAAAGCCAGCCTTGTTCTTTTACAGGTTCGGTTACCAAACTGGCCAGCATGGGTTGCAGGTCAACAGGTATGGCTGAAGCTTTCCCTTTTTTCAACAGGCTTTTATCAGCTTGAGATAGTTTGAATTGGGCCGATGATCTTGATTTCATACCAGTTGTTTCCGGCAGTTATTCAAAAACCAAACCCTTGAGCCGCAACAAACTTTGGTGTTTTTCCAACCCCGCTCATGTGATTAGTTGAAGACTTAGTTTTCTGTGTAACACACAAAAACAGGTTTTGCTGAATAATTGATCGTTACCGTTCCATTTTTGGGAGTCAATGGTTTACTGCTCATGGCATCACCGGGGACCAGCTCTTTCAGGCTGATTGAACTACTGCCAGGAAGGGTCAACCGGTGTACACCTTTTGTTTCGGTAAACACAGGCCGTTCACCTTTTTTGATATCCATTTTTTCCACGGCCCAGATGGCCAGCATGATTTTTTTACCATCCCTGAATTTGAGTACTCTTGGCTCTCCGGATAAACGGCTCTCAAAAACATAATCACCCAATTCTGCCATCTGCCTGAAATAATCCCCAACCAGTCTTCTGGTAATGGTTTTATCGTTATTTTCTTTCAGTAAACTCATGGTACCGAACTGCGTTGCATTGTTATCCGTCTCGCTGTCATCCTGGTAAAGACGATACCACTGGGCACGGTCCAGGCCGTGTGCAGAAAACTCCAGTATGGTTCGAACCGCCCAGGATCCTCTGGTTTCTTCGGCTGTATTTCCTCCGTAGGCCGGGGCATTCATAGGGCTTTCAGGATTTACATCATAACCCCATTCGCCACACCATACTTCACGGCCGCCAGCATATTTATTGGAGTACCACACAAATTCATCAACAGCATCCAGTACATTGGAAAGCTCCGGGGGGAGGCCGGCCTGTACACCGCCTGCATACTGGTTGACTCCACCGGTATAGGAGTAGTTATGAAACTGGATGATGTCAAAAGGCAGGTCAACCGATCCATTTGGTAATAACCCCCTGTTGCGTTTACTCCACCAGTATACTTCCCGCATAATATCAGTAGTGGCTGTTGCCAGGCCGGAAGTACTCATTTTAAATCCGGGATCAGCGGTCTTTACCCCGCTGCCCGGGAACTTTCCTTTGTGGCCATCATACATCATAGACCAGGCGGCACCCAGGTCTTTCCCACTTACAAAATCATCATATCCAGCCCACCAGGCATTGGGTTCGTTCATTCCTTCAAAAAGGTCCGAAACATCACCACCTTTGATCATTTCGTTTTTGGCGATCCACCAGGCTTTCTCATCAAAATCCACATGAGACCATAGGCCATAATCCGGAACGTTTTTATTTTTTCCTTTTCGGGCCGCAGTAACAAAAGCCATCTCTCCCAGGGTCTGCCAGGTGGCCGGATCATTTCTTTTATTGTTATCCTCCAGGTAAATATTCAGTTCCGAACGCTGGCCCTTGGTAACCACCACTTCGTCGCCTTTTTTAAACGATAATTTCCCGCCTACCGCAAAACCCTGTTCTTTGGGAAATTTGGAAGGAACGGTAAACTGCGTATTGGATCCCGTACTATATTTTTGACCTTCTTCAATTTTGCCTTCTTTTTTTATATGCCATTCACGGCCCCTTGTTTCTACACCTGTACCACCTGTAAATTTGATGGTAAGAGATCCCCAACCACCCCGGTCAATATAATCCACCACGGTTCCTTTTAGTTTTACAGATTCATCCGGAACTTTCCAACTGTCGCGAACAAAGTCAAACTGGCCCTGCATCACCGACCAGCGGATCATATCGGGCCGGTCCGCTTTTAATTTTTTAAATAATTCTTCTTCGTACCATCCTTGTCTCACAGGGTTAAAAGCCCATTTACCTTTTACGGGCTGGTATTCGCTGGCATTCCCATAATTACGTAACGAGGTAAGATTCAACGAAAGAAAGGCATTGTATTTTGCCGGCACCACGGAAGTTTCTTTGGACTGCTGGTTGCTTAGAAAATCCCACCAGTGGGCATTAACACCCAACATGTTTTTGAGTGGCTGCCTGGGCCGGTTATAAACAGGCTCCTTATAGGGAATATGATCACCAATTAATTCCAGCTCATTTCCATAACAGGCATTAGCACCTCCCCTCATAATAAACCGGGAAGCAATAAAATGAGAAGGTGGTGTAAACTCAACCCACTTATTATATTCACTTCCTGTATATTCTCCCACTTCAACCTCTTTTTCATCTTCTTTTCTTACA
Organism: Flavisolibacter sp.; assembly: GCA_035714205.1. Lineage (GTDB taxonomy): Bacteria > Bacteroidota > Bacteroidia > Chitinophagales > Chitinophagaceae > Flavisolibacter. The sequence continues at coordinate 6,154 of DASTMJ010000025.1, forward strand.
AGAATTAATTTGGTTTTATACCCATCACCGTTGCTGTCAAATATGCGGATCTTTTTTACCGTTGCATTAAAATCGGAGAGATCAACAACCACATCGTGCGGCATGTAAATAAGATTCCAGGCAGGGAAAAAACTGGTTGACAGATTTCCATCCACCAGGGTGCCGGGTTGATTCATGTAGTTATTATCCTGGTAGAAATTCTTTATGGTCAGTGGAATTTTGTCGGCCGAAGTGGTCAGCCCTTTTGTAAGGGCATCCTGGCCGTTGCAGGATAACATGCATGCAGAAAAAGCACTGAATATTAATTTCTTCATTGCGGGCACTGGTTGGGGTGATCGATAAACATTGAAGATACTATTTGTGAAATGCCTGCACAAACCAATGCTGCAGATTTTAAGGAAGTGCTAACGGGTAAACTTTAGGTGTAGGGCAGGTAGATCTCGAAACGGGTTCCTTTGTTCACTTCGCTTACAGCTCTGATAAAGCCATTATGATTCTGTACAATTTTTTTGCAAATGGTAAGGCCAATGCCTGTTCCTTTTTGGTTCCCGTTATGAATGCGTTGAAACAGCTGGAATACTTTATCGGCATAGGACTGTTCAAATCCGGAGCCATTATCTTTAAAAATGATGCGGTAATATTTATTGCTCTTTTTGAAAAAACGGGTTTTAATGTCTTTGCGGTCAAGCAGCGTACTTTCAATTTCTATTGCGGGCTTCAGGTGGTCTTGTTTATATTTTATGGAGTTGGTGATAAGATTTTCGAAAAGTTGTTTCAACTGGAAGGGTAAACCTTTTACAACCGGGAGCTTTTCGCTTTTAATTTCCACTTCATGATCTTTTATTTCTTCAGCCAGGTTTTCTTCAACTTCTTCCAGTATGGTGTTGAGATCAACTTTCTGAAAATCGATGGAAGTTTTGCTGGTATGCGAATACATTAAAAGATCATCCAGCAGGTTTTGCATGCGCCTTGCTGCATGTTGTATCCGCTGGAAATGCAGTTTATTGCGATCCGAGAAATCAGGGTATTCACTTTCTTCAATCATGGCTGAAAATGTCATGATCTTTCGCAGTGGTTCTTTCAGGTCATGACTGGCAATGTAGGTAAATGAGTCCAGTTCTTTGTTATACAATTCCAGTTCATGATTTTTTTGGCGCAAGGTGCTGTTTAATTCACGCAGTCTTGATAAAAGTTTCTTTGAACGGTTCAATTGCTGTATGATCTTGTCATAGGAAAAAATAAGAATGGCAAGGGCTGTAACAATCAGCAAAAACGCATAAAAAGGAGCAAGAAAACTATGGCGGTTTTTTATGTCTTCCCTTTGTTTTAAAAGATCATCTTCTATTGTTACAATATTTTGGGCATGATAAAAGATACTGTCAAGCGACGATTGTCCTTTTAGTAAATGTGATTTTTTTGTTTCACCACTGATACCGGGTAGATTGTATTGCTCTATCACCGTATTGAAAGTTCTGAATCGTAACTCAGTAAGTGTAAACAACGCATTGAGGCTTTGTTGTTGATCGGCATTATCAGCAGTAAGCTCCCTGATCTCTGAGAGAAGTGATTTTGTTTTTTCATATGCACCGGTATAAGGTTGCAGAAAAACAGAGTCGTTGGTAAGCAAAAACCCTCTTTGAGCTGTTTCCGCATCCCTGATATTGGAAAGGGCCTGCTCCATTTTCAGTTTGATCACCGTTGTACCGTTGATCTGGTTATACGAAACAATCAGGTCCTTCACCTGCAGGTATAAAATAAAAGCCAGCGCTAATAAAACCAGGGTTGTGGCTGTAAATATGATCCGGGCAGCTTTGGTAGAAAATTGCATGGTGGCGGTTTTCATAAATAAAGGTGCGCCATTCCAGCAAATCAAAGCTTAACTACCCCCACAATAACGGCACAACACACCCTCTGCAAAAAATGCTCCAATCTGCTATTAGCAATGTTTACAGCTAAAGGAACGTAAAGTCCCTGTACGTATTAATGTTTATTGAACCTGGCCACCAGATCATTCAGCCGTATAAAATAGGTTCCTGCAGGCAGTGCATCCACGTTAACCGGGATTATAGTTGTACCAGCATTGGCCATATGAACTTCGGTTATCACTACTCTTCCCTCCGCATTATAGATAGTAAGATTAAGTTTACCCTTCAACGCCGTGGAAATCCGTAACAGGCTCTTTACCGGATTCGGAAATATATCTATACCTGTTGAACCGCCGGATTGTATGGCCACAACTTTACTATAACTAAAACTGTTATCGGCTTCAATGATCTTTAACCGGTAAAACAAGGTAGCCTGCGTTCCGGGTTGATCCGTATATCTATAGGTTTGCAAACCGGCATTTCCTGTTGGTGGAACCTGTCCTGTTTTGGAAAAATTAGTACCATCCGTAGATTTTTCTATTTCATATACTAAAATCTCATGTTCTCCAACCGTATTCCATTGAAGCACTATCGTATTCCCGTTCTTGGCAGCAGTAAAGGAAAGTACAGAAACCGGCAGAATGATGGGATTGGAAAATCCGTTGATCCAGTTAGACGTTGGGCCGGACAATGCAAAATCATTCAGTGTTCCATTAACCGCGGACGATGCATTGAATAATGTAGTTTCAGTAGTATTCGTTCCCCCGGCAACACCCTGGTTCATTTGGAAATAAGACACAAGGCCGGGAGTGGAGCTGGCAATTTCAATATTTTTTCTTGCCTGTATATCGGCTTCGGAACGTGCAATATTCCAGATGCGCACTTCATCAATTGTCCCGTTATAGGGGAAAGAATTGAACTGGTCGTAAACGCCTATATACACTGGTAATGCTTCTGTAACGATCGATCCCGTAGCTGCAACCTGGTCTGCCTGCACCCCATCAACATACAGAGTTAGAAAGCTCCCATCGTAAGTTGCTGCCAGGTGATGCCAACTGTGTAGGAAAGATGAGGTCAAAGTATATACAACAGAAAAATATCCATCCGTAGTGGTAATATCAAAAAACACCTGGTCATTAACATCCCAGAAAGAAGTGGCCAGGAATGCGAATGAAGGATTATCTCCCTTACTTAAAACCGTTTGAACATCAGCGGTTGCACCAGTGGGCCGGATCCATAATTCAACAGTTAACTGGTTGGTAAAATGTAGGGATGGATGATCCGGGATAATTACATGGTCATCTATGCCATCAAAATGCAATGCCCTGTCCTGGGCGTAACTAATAAAAAGGCAAAAGATGCCAAGGCAAAGGGTAATAATTTTTTTCATAAGGCAGATGTCCTTTTAATACGGTAGAATGGCGAAAGATACTGAGAAATCCAAAAAATTGATAATGGTTGGTAGTCATTTTAATTGGTTTCTAACCTTTTTTGAAATCAGGTAACGGGAGCTTATTTTTATTATAGGATGGGAGTTTTACACTTCGGTTTTTTTTAAAAAAAAGGTTGATAATTTTTTATGCAGGAACGGATTCAGTGTTTAATTTTCCGTTTTAAACGATTCCTATGACCCGGGCTTTTACCCTTCGATTCCAGTTTAGAGAATACTGGTGCACCGCTTTGGTAACATTAAAAGAAGAAGGATATAATCTCTCTTTTATTGTAAAGTACCTCGATAACCTCTCTAAAGACCTGGTGCAGGGCGGACTTCTTTATTTTAGCCTGGCGGAAGGGGTCATTAAACCAACAGAACTTTCCGCATCAGAAACAGATATGGTTTATTGCACAACAGAAGCTATTACAGGATACCTGCAGAACAATTATAGTTTCATCTGATCATCATCCGCTGGTTTACAGGTTTCTAATTTGTATAATCGGGTTCCGGGTTAATAGGGAATAAAGAAGCGTATCGGTAATTTTCTGTCCGTCAGGATTCTTACAAAATCAGGGTTTATATGGTGAGATGCAAAATGAGGAGATAGGCAAACAAATTTCCATGATGTGGCTGGAGCCATTCTTCTGGTAATCTGCCGACTGTCATAATGCCTTTATTTATACCTCCAGTTATCGGTTTTTTTCTTCTCAGCCCTGGCAAGCCGGGCCGTGATATTTTTTTCCAGGACAAGAAAATCATATCCCTCAATGCAATAGGTATAATTGCCGCCGGCAATCACCACATCCTGAATTATACCTTCCTGTACCTGTTTAAAAATGGTAAGGAATGAAACCTTATCTCCTACCTGGTAACTGTGCATAATTAGGAGGCTTAACGTTTGTGTTTTGGATCTTGAAGCTTTACGTTAAGGTAACAAAAAAAGAAATAATAAAATCCTGGAACGATAAAAGGCTGGTTTAAAAGGGAGTGGGAACAAAAAGGGCTGAATAAAAATTCAGCCCGAAATTGTTTAAAGTCTCCTAAGAATAATTAATAGACAGTGCAAAGCCCTAAAGGGTTGTACATATTTACTATTAGGAACGCTGACTGCAGTTTTATTGTTTTGCAACAAGTTTTTCTGCCAGTTCTTCTATTTGTTGCAGTCGCTCGTAATTAAGAGAGTAAAATATAAATTTTCCCTGCCGTACTGTTTTTACCAAAAATGCCTGTCTTAATATGCCCAGGTGTTGCGAAATAACAGGTTGCTCCATACGCAGTTTTATAAACAACTCCGTAACCCTGAGCTGGCGGTGTTTATGCAACAATTGTAAGATCTGCTGGCGTAATGGATTATTAATAGCCCTGAAAATAACAGAAGCTTTTTTAATCTGGTACAGCTCGTTATCTGCTAATACCGTTGGGGGGAACGTATTCATGGGTGCTGATTTGGGAGGTAAGATAAAAAATAGCTACCAGCTATGCAAACCCTGTTGCCAGGATAATTTACCTGTGTAAAATGGTGTCAGGCTGCTTTTGATTTGGCAACAGATGCTTTAAACTTTGTTAGCGCCAGCTCAATTTGTGCCTCATTCCATTGAGCCGTAATAGTTAGTGAAACGGAGTTGATCTTAAAGTTAAGCGTGTTGGTTGTTTGTTTAAATTCCCACAAGGCTTCGAAGCTTGGAAAAACCAGGGTTGTTGTTTTCATTACTTAGGGTTCGGTTTTGATCTGTATTTCCTGATCTAAACTACATCACCTGTTTTAAAAATACAATACCCGCCATACCCTTTCCTGAATTATTCATTTTTTGACAGGTCATAATTTCAATCATACAATCCATACAGTTAGTAAGCTTTAGTTTAACCGGAATGGGCTAATTTGCCGGTTATTAAAACAGGTTTTTAAATAGTGCAATGGCAGCATTTTTAAAACTATTCAGGAAAAACGTACAGCCGGAAAAACAGGATGAAGAAAAGCGTTTAGATGATCTTTACGCATATGGCATTCTGGATACTGCAAGGGAAGAAGATTTTGAAGAGCTGGTAGCACTGGCCGCCCAGGTTTCTGGTTGTCCCATCGCCACCATTAGTTTTGTTGACCGTAACCGGCAATGGTTTAAAGCCAGTAAAGGTTTAGAAGTTTCTGAAACGCCAAGAGAAATATCCTTTTGCACCCATACTTTGCTTGAGGAAGGCGCCATGATCATTGAAGATGCAAGGCAGGATGAACGGTTTGCAGCCAACCCTGTTGTCACCGGCGATATGCAGATTATTTTTTACGCAGGCACTCCCATTATTTCTACCAATGGACACAAGCTGGGAACGGTTTGCGTTATTGATCATAAAAAGAGAACATTTTCAGATGAGCAACTCGCTGCTTTAAAGATCATAGCCAAACAGGTAACTCACTTGCTCGACCTGCGACTGCAAAATAAGATCCTCCAGGAACGTTCACAGAACCTGGTATCGGAAAATGAAAAAAGTTTTGACGCCTATTTTGCTAATGATGTGTTGCCAAAATGGATCTACGAAATAGGAACCCTTCGCATTTTGCAGGTCAATGATGCCAGCATTGGTAAATATGGTTTTACAAAAGAAGAATTTTTAAACAGTACCGTATTTGATTTTCGGGATGATAAGGAACCATTACACATTCATCAACTGGTTCAGTCGCTCAATACCGGCGAGTCAAGTGTTCGGTTTGAAACAAGACATAAAAAAAAGGACGGTTCTTACCTGCCGGTGGAAGTGCTCCTTTCCAACATAACCTATAAAGGCACACCTGCCCGGCTGGCCACCATGTACGACCTGACCCAGAAAGAATTATTGTTACAACAACTCAGGGCCGACAAAAAGAAAATGGAATCGAAAGTTTATGAGGCTGCTCATTCGGCCCGTGAACAGGAACGAAATTATATTGGTAAAGAGTTGCATGATAACATCAACCAGGTATTAGCCAGCACTAAACTATATCTTGAACTGGCAACGTCTGCTACCGATATGAAGGATGATCTCATAAAGCTTAGCCAGAAAAATGTTGAACTGGCCATGAAAGAGATCCGCCACCTTTCCAAATCGCTTGTGGCACATAACGAAGATTTTAACCTGGTTAAAGCACTCGAAGAACTGATCAACTCATACCTTGTCAGCAACCAGTTTACCATAGCGTTTTCAGGAACTGAAAATATTGAGGACGTGCCGGCCGATCTGAAGATCACCATCTTCCGCATCATACAGGAAGCCCTGAACAATGTATCTAAACATGCAGAAGCCAGCAGTGTTTCGCTGGATATAAGTTACACAGATCATATCGCCATTTGTATAAAAGACAATGGAAAAGGTTTTGATACCGGCGATGATTCCGGTGGTATTGGTTTAAAGAATATTGAAAACAGGGTACAGTTCTATAACGGCAGCCTGCAGATCAATTCAGCTAACGGTAAGGGGTGTACGCTATATGTAGAAATACCCATGGATGTTGTGGCCTACTAAAAACAGGTTACTTTTCCGAAACGTAAACCGCCGGCTCTATACCATCTTATTAGATAATTTCTACGCATCCATGCATTCATTCTTTCACCCTGCATGAAGTTGTAAAATTCGCCTCACCGGCTACAATTAAAGGCTCAATTAAGTATGGCCGGACAATTGATCCTAAAGAACTAAGAGTATTTTTATAGAAGCAAAGAATAAGGAACATGATCTACATATTACAGGTATTTGCCGATCTTGAATGGAAACAAATATTATTTGGTACCGAGAAGTGGAGTTTTCTTATAGAAACTGTTATTCGTACCATGGTAATGTTCCTGGTGATCTTGCTTGGTTTACGTTTATTGGGCAAAAGAGGCGTAAAACAATTGTCTGTATTTGAATTGGGAGTTATTATCGGCCTGGGCTCAGCTGCCGGTGATCCTATGTTTTACAGTGAAGTAGGACTATTACCCGGTATATTGGTTTTTGTTGTGGTATTGTTGTTATATCGTCTGATAACCTACTTTATAAATACCAGC
>DASTMJ010000026.1:0-9726 GCA_035714205.1 Flavisolibacter sp.
CAATTAGATCAATATCTACATCATACGAAACCCGCAGGCCGTCAGTTAATTCCCTAATGCGATAAAGGGTTTTTTTCATGCTGTCGTTCTGTGGATCGATACTCCATAAAATATCATCCATTGCCTCCATCATATAGCGGCTCTTATTGCTGATTTGTCCAATAAATTCCTTGGACTGTTCAATATTTTTGTCGGCTTTTATCTTGGCGATCTCACTCAATACATTGATGTTATTGAGTGTATTGCTTATTTCAGTATGTAGATTGCCTGCAATCTGGCTTCTCATTTGTCGCAAAGAATTCCGTTTATTGATACGTTCCTTGTCAATAACGTACAAAATTGTGATCAGGAGTAATAACACCAAACCATAAAACCACCAGGTGTTCCAGAATGGCGGACGAACTACGATATCAATAGCGGCAATCATTTTGCTTGTTATACCATCTGTATTTTCTGTTTTTACTTTAAAAGTGTAGGAACCCGGGGGTAGATGATTATAAATAGCCTCTAATGGTTTGTCTGTATGAATCCACTCTGCATCCAGGTTCTCAAGCATATAATAATAATGCAGCTTGGTTTGTTGCAGGTAACTCAGCGCACTGAAAGTAATGCCAATGGAAGTATTATCATAACTTAAAACCACCCGCTCTGCCTTGTTCAGGGAGTCCATTGACAAGGGCTTACCACTCAACATGAACGAAGTAATATAAGGTTGTGAGGGTCTGTCCTTTTGCCCAAAGGCAGCAGGGTTAAAAACAAGAAAGTTATGGTCTGTAAGAAATATTATCCGTCCATCTCTTAATTCATGCACCCCCGCCGTATTAAATTTGTCATAGGCAATTCCATCACGCCGGTCGTAAAAACTTATAAGGTTTTTTTTCAGGTTCACCCTGCAAATTCCATTCGTCATTCCTACCCATAAAATTCCTTTTTCATCTCTTTCCACGGATTCTGCTGTATTGGAGGGCAATCCGTCTGCAGTTGAAATAAATCTTATTTTGTTGGTTTTTGTATTAATAACATTGATACAACCTGCCGTAACAATCAGCGTACTGTCGTCGTAATAGGTCATATCTGTTGGCGAGTTTTTAAAAATTCGTTCACCCGGGGGACCTTCTGTTGTAAAATGTTTTACAATTTTGTTGGTTTGGGCATCTATTTTATACAACCCATTTTGCAGTGTTGCTACCCAGATAAATCCATGGTAATCAAAATGCACTTTATGAACCAGTGCAGATTTAAATACAACTTCATAACCCTTCGAAGGGTCATTTCCGGATTTTTTGTAATCCCATTTCACAACGGTTCCATTTTGTGTTCCAAACCACATATTACCGGAAGTGTCGTCATCAATCTGCCGTATGGTTGATTTACCAAAAGCATCGGGGTATACTTCGGTAACCTTATTTTGTTTTTGATTGTATACTACAATACCACCATCCTGCAGGGTTATCCATAACTCATTTGTTTTACCGTTGATGGCCATATCCCAAACCGTGTATCCTTTGCCCTTTTCACCAAAGGCCGATGGCAGCGGCAAAGGCCTGATCGCATTATCAAAACAATACAAACCCGAGGAACCCCAGGTGCCAACAAATATCTTTCCATCCCGTAATTGTGCAACTGAAGTTACCGGACGTTCATAAGCAGCTTTATCACCTGGGCGCAGCAAACCATAGGTATTGAATATTTGTCCATCCGGGTTAAAGAGGTATACACCATTATCAGTAGATATCCAGATGTTATTTTCCCGGTCTTCAAATGCATGAAAAGCATTATCATATTTGATCCGGGGTTCGTCAAGGTTTTCGCCGGTCAAAGGATGAAAAGGTTGCTCCTCATCTGTCCATTCCATAAAAAATGGCATTCCATAGATCCATAGCCTGCCGTTCCGTTGTTGCAGATAGCTTGTCAGCTCATGATAAACACCCAACACGGAAACAAGAGAATATTTGGTCTTCTTTTTGGAAACTTCATCATACTTAAAAACAACAGGAGCACCGGTATACGGTGGCCAGTGGCCGAATATCAGGTTATTTTTTGCATCAGTAAAGACCCGTTCCGGATATAACTGATCCTTAAAAACTTCAATAATGGGGTCTTTATCTATATTATGATTCCGGTAATTTACATGTTTGGTAAACGGATCGAATTGTACAAGTCCCGAATCGCATGCAATCCAATATTTTCTTCTGGTATGATCCCAATGTATGGAATTCAGGTGCCATTTGGGTGGTAACGAAAAATAACCAGCTGCAGGAATAAAATGGTTGTCTTTTTCGATGTATTTATAAACCAGCCCGTCTGCCACTAGGACCAATTCACCAGTATGCATCTCCATGAATTTGATGATTCCATACATAGGCTTCTTATCAATAATCCTTGCTTCACGGAATAAAAACTTCCTGGTATCAAAAATTCCGACCTTAAAATTATCTCCAAGCACCCATAGATTTTTTTTACGATCTACAAAAAGCCTGTATAAATGTGTACTGGGAATAGATGCAGGATTATTTTCTTCAGTTTTAAAAGTGATAAAACTATTACCATCATATCGCTGCAGTCCGTTAGTGGTGGCCAGCCAGATAAATCCTTCAGCATCCTGGATGGTCATGCTCACGGTATTGGAAGCAAGTCCGTTTGAAACTGAAAAATGTTTAAAGGAATATTGCTTGGCATGCTGCGCAAAGGCAGTAATTGTACCAGAAATGAATATCAGAATCGGAACTACAAAACGTATCAAAGCAGCCAACATTAAAGTTTCCAAATTTAATAAGAGAAAAACTGAATTTCATACATTTCATCCAGCTATAAAAACATTTCATTCAACCTGCGAGCCGTTTCATTTTCTGAACGGTTCAATTAATTAGCAAAAACAGCATTTCAACCCATTCTTTCATTTATTCAGTTCATGCATACCGTTATTCTCCGTGGTTGTAGTAAAACAGAATTTTGAAGTAAGACATAGGTCTGTTATCAATAAACAAATTGCCATGCAACGCATCAATATTTTTAACCAGATACATAAAGGCCTGAGGGCAGCACTTTATGAAACTGCTCTTTCACTGCAGCAGGCGGATTTTACTTCAGAACAAGAAGCCGAAGAAAGCCTGAATAAGGTAAAAGAAGTGATTATGCTTTTTGATGAGCATGCACATAAAGAGGATCATTATATTCTGCCGGCCCTGGCGGCCTATGAGCCTTCGGTTGTTGACGCATTCGAAAAGGAACATCTTACCGACATTGCTTTAGCCGGTAAATTATCTGATACTGTTGATGCATTTCATAGCCTGCTAAAGGCTGGAGAAAGAGCAGATGCCGGTAAAAAGATCAATATTGATTTTGTAGAATTTATGGTGTTTAACCTTAACCATATGGCTAAGGAAGAAGACATCATAAATAACCTGTTGTGGCGCTATTACTCTGATGCTGACCTGTTACAGATCCAGCAACGGATTGTTCAGGATACACCTGCATGGCTGCAGGACTTTTATTCAAAATGGATGTTAAAAGGTATCAACAATGCTGAAGCGGCCATGTGGCTGCGTGCTGTTGAAAGATCAGCACCAGAAGTTGTTTATAAAACGCTTTTCGCCAAAGCCGAACAGGAACTTTCAAAAACCAGGTATAAAAAACTTGTTGAAACATTAACTGAAACTGCCATATTAAATTAAACTGTTTATAAAACCAAAAAATGAAAAGAGTACCGATCATCATTGCTGCCATGGCCGTAGTGGTAGCAACAGCCGTAATTGCATGCAACAGCAATAATAATCCATCCCAAAACAAAGAAGGTCTGGCTTTAGTAGATGGTGAAACTGAAACAACATCGAAGGAGTCGATCATTAAACGTGGTGAATACCTCGTAACTATCATGGGTTGTCACGATTGTCATTCACCTAAAGTTATGACACCACAGGGACCTGCACTCGATTCAGCACTACTCCTGTCTGGTCATCCTGCTTCTATGCCAATGCCTAAAGTGAACATGGAAGCATTGCAATCCTGGGTTTTATTCAACCATACCAATACTGCAGCGGTTGGACCCTGGGGAATGTCATTTTCTGCAAATATTACTTCTGATGAAACGGGAATTGGCAACTGGACAGAAGCACAATTCTTAAAAGCCATCCGCGAAGGAAAATATAAAGGCATGGACAACACAAGACCCATGTTGCCTCCAATGCCATGGGCAATGCTAGCCAAAGCAACAGACGAAGACCTGAAAGCAATTTTTGCCTACCTGAAATCGACAGCGCCGGTGGAAAACCGTGTTCCGGCAAATGTGCCCCCGGACCAAATTGCGAAATTGAACTAAATTGAAGCGGTAATAAAAAAGCCCATTAGCAAAAGTTAAGGGCTTTTTTTAATTCTCTTTACTTCCCTACTATACCCATTCTTATCATTAAATCGCAACGCAGCCAATCAAACAAATACACGCCAAATAGAGGATTAGCCGGATTTCACCCTACACAAGAAAGATCTGCTTTCAGAAAAAATAGGATGAACCGCTTTTACTTAAGAAAAAATTAATACCTGGAAATACGATAATAATTATTACCTGGGTGCAAAACAGGCAATGGCATAAAGAACCTGTGACTCGTTAAAAAAACAATACCGAGGGTACTATCTTGTAGGCGTCTTCTACAGGTTGGGAAGTAATGATTACTTCCTTCTTTGAGTCACCGCAAAGCTTCATGATTTTACAAACAGAATTGTTTTTACCTGCATTTAAAATAATGCAGCACAGCAGCAAACCTGTAAGTAAATAAGCTGATTTAAGTAGTTTGTTGTGCATGATGGACTGGTTTGAAATGGTATCGCACCATTCCCCCAAACCTACTTACGCCCCGCCTTAGTTCCAATTATTTACTGTACCAATTGAGTAAAACCGTGTATGAATTGTGGCACCAAAATGCCCATTCATTTCATCAGTTCAAATATCCAATTCATGCATTATGTGGTTATTATGTCTCCTGCAGCCATCTAATTTCGCTCATCAAAATCGATCATTCTTAACCATTTTTAAAATTATTCTTAACAATGAGTTACTCCTCACAAATAAGACCTGGTACCAAAATACTTTTTGCCAACTTTCCCGGCGATGGTCATTTTAATCCACTTACCGGCCTGGCCAAACATTTGAAAACTATTGGCTGTGATGTTCGCTGGTATACCTCTAAAAAGTATGAAGAGAAAATAAGCAAACTGGGTATTCCTTTTTATGGCTTGAGGAAAGCAAAGGATCTGGGAGCAACTACTGATATTGATGTCCTTTTCCCGGATCGAAAGAACCACAAAAGCCAGGTAGCCAAACTAAAATATGATATGATCCATGTTTTTATTCTACGTGGGCCTGAATATTTTGAAGATTTGCAGGAGATCTATGAAGAATTTGAGTTTGAATTGATGGTGGCGGATATAACTTTCGGTGCAATTCCTTTTGTAAAAGAAAAGATGGGAATTCCTGTTATTGGGGTTGATGTCATTCCTCTGCCCGAAACCTCCAAAGACCTACCTCCAGCTGGTTTGGGACTAACACCATCTTCTTCCTTTACAGGAAAATTAAAACAAAATATCCTGCGCTTTATTGCTGACAGGATCTTATTTGCCCAGCCAACAAAAGTAATGCATGATGTATTGGCCGGTTATGGCATTCACTCAGAAGGGTCAAATATTTTCGATATCATGATCAAAAAATCAACTTTGGTTTTGCAAAGCGGTACTCCCGGGTTTGAATATAAACGAAGTGATATGAGTCCGCATATTCATTTTGTAGGCCCACTATTACCTTATTCAAAAAAGAAAGAAGGCGAAAGATGGTTTCATGAAAAATTAAGACAGTACGATAAAATCATTTTAGTTACGCAGGGAACAGTAGAACAAGATGCTGAAAAATTACTAATTCCAACACTGGAAGCTTTTAAGAATTCAGATTGCCTTGTAATTGTAACTACCGGCGGCACAGGAACAACCGAACTAAGAGAAAAATACCCTCATGAAAATATTATTATAGAAGACTTTATACCCTTTGATGATGTAATGGCCTATGCAGATGTATATGTAACAAACGGTGGTTATGGCGGCGTATTATTATCCATTCAGCATGCCCTGCCAATGGTAGTAGCCGGTGTGCATGAAGGAAAAAACGAGATCAATGCACGGGTAGGATATTTTGAAGTGGGCATTAATTTAAAAACAGAAAAACCTTCTGTATTGCAATTACGGAAAGCAGTTGAAGAAGTTATAAGCAATGTAACCTACTCAAAAAAAGTGCGAAAGCTAAGTGAAGAATTTAAACAATTCGATACTCTTCAACTATTCGAGTCTCATGTAGCCAGGTTGTTGAAAAAACAAAAAAGAGGGACCATAGCTAGAAAAACAATTGAAGAACCCATATATTGAACCTTTAGAAAACGACTTAACGGGTGAAAAAATCACCCGTTTTATTTACACACATCCTTTGTAACAACCTCAACTGTGGAATTAGTTCCATAAAATAATTCCCTGGCCCGGGTTTAATTTAAAAACTTGAGTTCTTTCAATAGAAAAAGCTATAGACTTACACCTATTTTTCCGAATTAACAGTATGTGCAGTGGGTTAATTAAACTCAGGTATAATTTTGGCTTCATTTATAAAAAAACACCCGAAATGCTCGTCTTTTCAACCGTACTTTTTGTTGATGGAAACCCTGTAGGTTATAAGGTTTTCGAAGAAAACAACCGAATAGTTTTAAACCCTGCCGAAAATCCTAACCGTCATATTCAACCTCCCGTGCTTTCCGTAAAAAATGTTCACGGACAATGGCTTGTTGAGGGAACCAATAATAAAGACCTGATTGACCAGGTACTGGAAGATATCTCTTACAACAATCACACGCCACATCACCCGCTTACAGCAGCACCGTAGTTTACAACTCTCGTGGTTAATGCTTTTATTTGCACTGCAAATTTTGCAGAATGAAACTATTGCTGTGGACCATTGGAAAGGCAAACGAAACCTATGTAAAAGACGGCATAGCTGATTTTACCAAACGCATTTCCAATTATTTCCCTGTTGAATGGCATATCATTTCCACTCCAAAAAATGCAGCCCTGCTTTCTGAAACAGCACTTAAAAAAAAGGAAGGTGAAATTGTTTTACAATTGTTGAAGCCCGATGATTTTTTAATTGCATTGGATGAAAGAGGCAAACAGATCAACTCCGTGCAATTAGCACAACTGGTTCAGCAGAGGGCTACCGAAAGCACAAAAAACGTTGTGTTTTTAATTGGCGGAGCCTTTGGTCTTGATGATCTGGTATTAAAAAGAGCCAATTATAAATGGTCTTTATCCCAGCTTACATTTCCACACCAACTCGTACGACTGATATTAGCAGAACAATTGTATAGGGCCTGCTCCATTTTACGAAACGAAAAGTATCACCACCGGTAAGTTTTTGGTGATTGAGGTTGCGTAGATTAGTTTAGCACTCCCGGACTGAATTAAGTCTGCAAGATATAAATTAAAACAGGTAAGCATTATGGAGTTTTCAATAACGGTCGTTATCATCATTATTACAACTTTGGTTTCGCTGGGTGGTTTCAACAATCAAAAGGTCATTGATGATCTTATATTTTACCCTCCAGCAGTTACACATAAAAATCAATGGTACCGGTTTTTCACTTGTGGATTGATCCATGCCGATTTCGGGCACCTGATCTTTAATATGCTTTCTCTTTTCCTGTTTGGCAGGTTTGTGGAAGAAAAGTTTACTGAAATATTCCAGGATAATGGAAAATGGTATTACCTGTTGATGTATGTCACGTCGCTGCTGATCTCAATTCTTCCTACTTATTTCAAACATAAAAATGATTATGCCTACAGGAGCCTGGGTGCGTCAGGAGCCGTAAGTGCAGTTGTATTTGCCGGGCTAATGGTAGCGCCGTATGTGGAAGTTGGGTTCTTTATAATCCCTCCAATTATTCCAGGTTTTATTTTTGGGCCTTTGTACCTGCTGATCTCTGCTTTACTTGACAGAAGGGGCGGTGACAATATCAACCACTCGGCCCACATCTGGGGCGCCTTATATGGTGTTCTGTTTATAATTGTGGTGGGACAACTGGCAGGATTTAATGCCATCCAGGAATTTGTTGATGGTGTAAAATATTACCTGCGATCTAAAGGCTGGTCCAGTTAAGTTGAAGTACTTCTTTGGTTGAAGATGTGATCTTAAAACGATCATCTATGCGCATACCAACAACCCAAATAATTTTTTTATTGGATTCAAGCACCCAGGTATTTTCTTTTTGATTTTTTGGGATCTTCTGATCGATAAAAAAACGGGCAAGCTTTTTCTTTTTTTGCAATCCCAGCGGATAAAAATAATCACCCTGTCTCCATTTACGAAGCAGCAAAGGAAACTCAATGTGTTTTGCATCCAGTTGGGCAGTGGTTGCAGATCTATTTAACACAAATCTTTGTTGAGATACAAATTCAAGATCTAAAATGCCACCGCTGGATGATATCCTTACCTGGTCTTTTTCTATGGCTACCGTTTCTGTTTCAACCGCTTTTGGAGCAATAATAAGCCAATTGCGATGCCTGATAACCTGGTAATGGTCATTTTCAATAAACCGGCCAGATGCTGCGTCCAGTAATTTGTTTATTTCCTTTACCTGCTTTTCTCCAAAACCATACTCTTTGGTGATCTCGTAAAGAATTGAGGTATGATTATATTTTAAAAGTTTGTTTACCGGGATGCGAAGCTCATTCAAATGCTGTTCACATAATTTTTTCTTCAATTGCTCAACCCCTGCCTGGTAAAGTGCATCTATTTTTTTAAAACGGTCAATAGAATGTAACAGGCTTTCTTCCACCTGCGGAAACACTTTTTTTAGTTCAGGTATTAGCTGGTTACGAAAATAATTGCGGGTATATTTTAATGAAGTGTTGGAAGAATCCTCCACCCATGCAAGTTGGTTTTTTTTGGCAAATATTTCAATCTCGTAGCGGCGAAAAGATAACATCGGCCGCAGCAACCTCGTTTTCCTGAAATTTGATTCAGGTATTCCTGTTAATCCATGCAAACCCGTACCCCTGAAAAAATTCATCAGCAAGGTTTCAATATTATCATCCGCATGGTGGGCCAACACTGTATATGCAAAATTATTTTCCAGCCGCAACCGGGTAAACCAACCATAACGCAATGTTCTTGCTGCCTCCTGTATAGCTAATTTATTTTCTGTAGCAAACGTATTGGTTTCAAAAGATTGCACAAACACGTCTACTCCATACTTCTCCCCCAGTTGCCTCACAAAGTTTTCATCTCTTTGGCTTTCCTCGCCTCTTAAATTAAAATTGCAATGTGCCATAACAAAAGGAAAACCTGCCTGTTTACATAACTCGCAAAGTACAATAGAATCCACACCTCCACTCACAGCCAATAACAAAACATCTCCCGGCTGCAGTACCTGGTTTTGCTGAAAATAATTTTGAAAATGAAACAATAAATTCATGTAATTGATCAATACCGTTCTGAACGTTGAAGTGTGCGACGCAACAGGTGTTTCATAGCTATTCTTCTGCCTGCTTCATAAGTCCCTTCTTTTTAATCAAGTCTTAAAATTGTAAACAGTAATAAATGGGCTGTGGTAATTGTGGTACGGGAACTCCAAACGGTTGTAAAAGCAATGGCAGTTGCGGCACCGGAAGTTGTAACAGGATGAATACGCACGACTGGCTGAT
>DASTMJ010000027.1:0-2489 GCA_035714205.1 Flavisolibacter sp.
ATTTCTAAATATACAGCTCTGGCTGAAATTGAATTTCAAGGCCTTTATTATTACACTCAAGGCCATCCTAACGATAAATGGATCTTAATGCTTTGAATTGCAGGTTTTTTATCGGCAAATTTTCTTCAGCCTCAATTTCAATTGTAGTAAAAGGTTGGTCCGGAAAAAAGATACCTGTCATGACCGTTAACCCCTTGTCAGCAAATAATTCTACTGACGCATTGTCAATGATAATTTCCAGGTCTATAGTTGGGTTGAGGCTTATGCGTGGTGCTGTATGTTTGGTCCCGAATCCTTTTTCAAAATTTATATTGCCGGAAAGAGAGCGGTCAATGTAAAACTGGTTTGCCGGTTGATTGTATCCAAGCACCAGTTTTTGGCCTTTTTCATTGGAAAGCGTAATCGAAAAATCCGCAAGTTTGCCCGTAGATAAATTCAACCTGGCGGGGCCGGAAAGTTTGCCGATTTTTTCCGTAAGATTAAAATTTTTGGTTTCAATAGTTTCAATGGAATAGGGTTTTTCTTCAATCGCTTTTAATTCCGGTGATACCTGCGAACGCAGGAAAAATTTATCTCCAACTTTTTCAAGACTGAGATCCCTTGGAACGGTCATGGCACTGCGCCAGTTTGTTGTAGGTACAACATTGGCATATTGCCAGTTACTCATCCATCCCAGGAAGACTTTTCGTTTTCCGGTGTTGGACCATGTTACTCCGGCATAGTTATCAGGGCCATAATCAATCCATCTTGTATCCGTTGCTAAAGGTGTGAATACTTTTCCGTCAAAATTTCCAACAAAATATTGTGTAGCAGAACCACCATTGGGACCTCCCGGGTTAATACTTACTAATAACACCCACATCGTTTCACCATTATAGTCCAATGGAAAAAGATCAGGACATTCCCACACACCACCATGTGCGCCAAATTCTTTTCCAATCTCGCTTTCCTTCGTCCACTCTTTTAAATCAGGCGATGAATAAAAACTGATTCGGTCTAAAGTAGCTAATGCCATGATCCATCTATGACTCTCTTCATGCCACATCACTTTTGGATCCCGGAAATCTTTGATACCCGGGTTGCTCAACACCGGGTTGCCGGCATACTTGGTCCAGGATTTTCCATCATCCAGACTGTAGGCAATGCTTTGCACCTGGTAATCCGTTTTTCCCGCTTTTTCACCTGCCGGATTATGGTGAGTGAAAATAGCAACAAGAGGTGGTTTGCCATCTTTCCCAAATCCCGATGTATTGTTAACATCTGCCACTGCACTACCCGAAAAAATATAGCCCAAACTATCCGGATATAAAGCTACAGGCTGATGTTCCCAATGTACCAGGTCTTTACTTGTGGCATGACCCCAATGCATTGGTCCCCACACCGTGCTGTCCGGGTAATACTGGTAAAACAAATGGTAAACATCCTTGTAAAAAACCATCCCGTTTGGATCGTTCATCCATTTTTCTTTTGGCGAAAAATGCACCTGTGGCCGGTGAGGCTCGTTATACCATGTTGTTTCGGTTGGTTGTTTCGACACACTGGTACATGAGATGATTACGGCGGCCAGCGGAATATAGTTGGAAATGGAGATCATAATGTACCTGGTTTTTACAAGTTTTTATGGTGTTGATTGTATTTTAAAACACGCTACCTGGTGTAATTATCAATTTAGCACAAAAACCATTTTTAATCCTTCACTAATTTCTTCTCAAGATCTTCAAGCGAAACCCCTTTTGTCTCCGGCATTTTGGTAACAACCCAAACCAGTTGCAATACCATCATAAGAGCAAAAAATGCAAATATGGGCCAGGGGTTTTCTTTAAAAATACCATTGTCGGCATCAAGAAAAACCGGGGTTATTAATGTGATAAGTGCAGCAAAAATCCAGTGCACACTAGCGCCGAACGATTGGCCCATCGCCCTGATCTTATTAGGAAAAATTTCAGAAATAAAAACCCAGATAACGGCACCCTGGCCAATGGCATGGGCTGCAATAAAAACTAATAAAAATACCATGAGAACACCAGGACCGGCCTGCGCATAAAAACACCAGGCCACCATTGCTAAACTGAGTATGTAGCCTAATGAACCAATAACCAATAAAGTTTTCCGGCCAATCCTGTCAATAAGGTATAAACCCACAAACGTAAACAAGAGGTTAACGCCACCAATTGCAATAGAATTGAATAATGATTCTTTGGAAGCCAGGCCTGCTCTTTCTAAAATTTCAGGTGCATAATAAAGAATGAAATTAATACCCGACAACTGGTTAAAGAAAGCAACCATAAATGCCAGCCATAAAATGCGGTTGTATTTACTATTGAACATACCGGACCGCTGTTCGCCTGCAGATTCGTGTTTATAACTTTTGATGATGGAGTTCACCTCTTCATCCACATTTTGAACACCTAAATCGGAAAGTATTTTTTTGGATGTGTCCATGTTTTTTTTATTGGTGATCAGCCAGCGTGGGCTTTCCGGAACACCTA
>DASTMJ010000028.1:0-9677 GCA_035714205.1 Flavisolibacter sp.
GTTTATGTAATAAATTATTAGATTGATTTTATAATAAAGCAGGGCACCATGGTGCCCTGCTTTATTATAAAATCAATCTAATAATTTATTACATAAACGCTACCCGGTAACGTGCCGAAAAAGTCATAATCAATCCAGCTATAGCCATTTTCGCCCCAGCTGGTTCCCCAGGAATTCATTACTTTATAGGCATGCTTTGCGTCATCATAACCGCAGATAACATATGCGTGGTTGGTGCCATAACTTCCCTGAAATGTTTTCCAAATAAACCCTGTTGTAGCACTGGAAAATGTATTATCAATGCTGGTTCCTGCAATAAGCGGATGATTTTGTGACAATAATGTTTTTATAGCAGCCTGGTCATATTGATATACGAGTGAGAAGGTATTGATTTTATAGTTTCCGGCTTCGGATGTTTGTGCGGTTGTTGGCAATTGAGAACATCCATTAGTACTGCTATAGGGCATGGATTGCCAGGTGCAAATACCCTGATTTTTAATCAAATTCAGGCAGGAATAAATATCGGTGCCCGAATAACAATCGCTCGAATATTTCGCCTGGTTATACAAATATTCAGGACTAAAGACATTTATGGATGTGTTGTAAGAAGTTGCATTCGTTTTATAAAAATATTCTACTGACCTCGTAGTTGCTGTGGCAAGAGCAACACAAGAAAATTCACTTCCCTGGTTTTGAACCGGTGGCATTGTCAGGAAATAGTTAGCAGGTAATGTTGTGGGTGGCAGAACAACAGGTTCTGTATCGGGGCAGCCATCTTCATCCTGGTAACCATTTACTGTTTCCTTTTCGTTAATGCAACCGTCCTGTGTATCGATAATACCATCTCCATCTGTATCGGGCACAGTATCGGGGCAACCATCGGCATCCTGGTAGCCATTAAAGGTTTCTTTTTGAGTGGGGCAGGCATCAGCTCCGTCGGCTATTCCATCACCATCGGTATCAGTTGGGGAAGGAGCCGGAGCGGTATCGGGGCAACCATCGGTATCCTGGTAACCGTTGATGGTTTCTTTTTGAGCGGGACAGGCATCGTTTTTATCGGGTATGCCGTCACCATCGGAGTCTTTTCCCCTGTTGGTGCCGCCTCTTGTACTCATAAGAGCATTGGAGGAACTCATAAATGCTGAGGAAACGATCAGGGGTACCCTGGCTAACACTGCCGGGTCATCGGGGATGGCGCCGGTGGCACGCAGGGCAGGGTTTTCTTTGGTTACATCTTCAGTTGTAGATGTTTCTTTTTGACAGGAGCTCAGGATCACTACAAGGCATAGTACTGCCAGGATCTTTTGGACAAACGGCTTATTCATGGCTTTTCTTAATTATTGTCGACTTACTGGATTCACAGAGTACCGAAACGATTGCAGGGCAAGGATCATCATAGTACATGGCCTGTTCGAATATGTCAATACATAATTGATGTATCGCTACTCAAATTGCAAAGCACTAAAAACACTATAAGAAAAGGGAATAATAAAGAAGGAATGGTTTTCACAGAATTTGCACTCATTCACTTTCACATCTTTTTTTCCCGGGTCTTCATAATTACGTATGGTAAGATAAGGTTTAAAAAACCCTGTTGCAATGAAACAACAAGCATACCATTTTCTTTCAAAAGGACAGGAAGGGAAGCAGGAGTTGGTCTAATGATTTATTTATCAACCCGGTAAAGAAAAATATATTTTTTTGAAAAGCGTTGTTCACCATTCATGGTTTTTTATATTTTGATTTTGATCAAGGCTACACCCAGTAAGGGTTTTAGGTTGGTAAGTAGATATACTTATATGCTAACGTAAGTTTTCGCGATCTGCCATAGTCATCTAACAGTTAGGTATAGCTGTATATTTTATTGGATTTGGCCAGGTAAAAAAAATGACTGTTTGCCCATAAATAAGGGTAGGGTTGAAAGCTGCAAAAAAAATAGAAATCAAAATATGAGAAGTTATCATTTAAAAAATAATCCTGGTGATTCCTGTTCCATTTCATCATCCAATGCCAGGTCAATGGTATCCTGCCCGGCAATGCCTTCAATAGAACCTTTGATGTAGGCTGTATTGAGCAACACTTTTTCGAGGTGTTTTTCCCGGGCCTTCCATAATTTTTCCATAGCATCACGTTCTTTTTGTATGGAGAGTTTCATTGATAAAAATCCTTCCCGCACGGCCTTCCATTGTTCGGCAAATTCATTGCTTGTTAAATAATCATATAAGAGGTGCATTTTATCACCTTTATTCTCATGTTTTTTGGTTGCATTAAAGATCCTGATCACACCGTCTCTCAATACATTTACCAGGGCCTTAGCTTCCTGGAAAGAACAGACCCAGATACCATCTTTATCTCCAAACCGGTCCATGCCCCTGGGCATAGCCTGTGTAACAATTACACCCAGGTCTGCACCTTCGGCACGCATATCGGCTTTTAATTTTTCTATCCAGTCTGTGCCAAAATCCTTGGTGCGTTTACTTTCAAAAATGATCCTCCCGCATTCCTGTCCAAAATTGTTTATAATGGTTAAAATACAGTCAGCTCCCTTCACACCCTTGCCCACTTCACAAACCACGTCAAAAGGGAAGGCAGCTTTCAACATTTCTTCCAATGCCAGTTCCTGCACTTCACCCTGCAATTGCATCGAGCCTTGTTCAACTTTTCGTTTCATCTCTTCCGCCAATCGTTTCTGGTCTTCCAGTTGTTTTTCTAATTCTTTCTGTCGCAGCAGCAAATCATTTTCCCTGGCCTCTACTTTTTGATGCTCTATTTTCCTGATCTCCTCTGTTAGTTTGGATCTTTCTTCCTGCAAGCGTCTTTCGGTTTGCAATTCCAGTTCGGCTTCTTTGTTTTTAAGCTCCTGTTCTTTTCTTAAGAAGTCCAGTTCTTTCTGGCGGGCCTGTTTTAATTTCTCTTCATTTTCAGCTGCATTTTGCTGCAGTATGCGCAGTTGGTTTTCGAAATCTGCACTTATGGATTTACGGAGTTGTTGCTGTAGTTCCGTTTCTAATTTTAGTTTCTCCTGTTGCAATTTTTGCTGGAACAATTCATTTTCTTTCCTGCGCTTTTCTTCAAACAAACGCTGGTCTTCTTCCAGTTTCTTTTTATCGGTATTGATCTGTGCCAGCGATTGTTGCCACTGTTTCTCGTACTGTTGTTTCAGTTTTTGCTCCACATCGGCTGATAAAACATTCTCCACATCAAAAACTGTTGCACAGGACGGGCACTTTATATTGGTTGGCATTCAAATTTTTTTTAAAAATAATGGATGTTCCTAAAACTTTTAGCATTGGTGGAGAATTTGTTCGGATTTAATAGAAGGTTTTAGCCTGAGTTTTTTGGCATATTTATCAATGATAGTGCTGCTTTTTTGTCGTTCAGTTTTTCGCTTTTTACGCATGACGGATTTTGAAGGTTTTAAAAAAAAATTTTGTTGGTAAGAAAAAATCGCCATTACCTTTGCAGCAGTTCTTTTTGTATTACTTATCAAGAAAGGCTGAGGGAATGGCCCTTTGAAGCCTTGACAACCTGTCCCGATCAAATGGGATAAGGTGCCAACTCCATCACGCAGGATGATTGCGTGACAGATAAGTCAGATATCAGCTTTATTCAACCTGGTTGTATACCTACAACCATTTCAATAGAAAAGCTCTTCTGATTTATCGGAAGAGCTTTTTTGTTTTCTTCAACGGGAACAAAGGCCTTTCCGGTAAAGCCTCTCTTCGATAAGTGTATTTTTTAAAATTTAAATCAGAAGAGATGAGCAGCACAACACAAATTATTCACAGCATCCCGGTAGACCCCCTTACAGGTGCCATATCGGTGCCCATTTACCAGACATCAACCTTTGTGCAGGAAACTCCCGGTGTGAACAAGGGATACGATTATGCACGAAGTGGTAATCCTACAAGGGCGGCACTGGAACAACTTATTGCAACATTGGAGGAAGGCCATACGGGTGCTGCTTTTGGCAGTGGACTGGCTGCAATTGATGCCGTGGTAAAATTGCTTGAAAGCGGTGATGAGATTCTTGCAGTAGAAGATATTTACGGCGGAGCTTTCCGGTTGTTTACCCACATCTATCAAAAATTTGGGATCACTGTAAATTATGTGGATGCAACTTCTGTTGAAAATGTTCTGGATGCCATTTCTTCAAAAACAAAACTCATCTGGATCGAAACACCGACCAATCCTACATTAAAAATTGCGGATATTGCGGCTATCTCAAAAATCGCCAGGGCTTCTGGTTGCCTGCTATGCGTGGACAATACATTTGCATCTCCGGCCTTACAAAAACCAATCAGCTTAGGTGCCGATATTGTGATTCATTCTGCTACAAAATATTTGGGAGGCCATAGCGATCTCATAGCAGGACTGGTTGTTACAAAAGATAAGGAGCTCGGAGAAAAAATCCGTTTTATCCAAAACGCAACGGGTGCCATTCTTTCTCCTTTTGACAGCTGGCTTGTGATACGTGGGATTGAAACGCTTCCGTTACGCATGAAACAACATTGTACTAATGCTCAACTCATTTCTGAGTACCTGGAAAATCACCCGGCAGTTGAAACCGTCTTTTACCCGGGTTTGCCATCACATGCCAACCACTCAATTGCTGCAAAGCAGGCTAAAGGTTTTGGTGGCGTAGTTTCTTTTCGATTAAAGAACGATACAGAAGAAGCCGCGATCTCTTTTGTTACTACCACCAGGTTATTTAAACTTGCTGAAAGTCTTGGCGGAGTAAAAAGCCTTCTTTCACACCCGGCAACAATGACGCATAAGTCAATTCCTGCAGAAAAAAGAAGAGCTTCCGGAATAACAGATAGCCTCATACGATTATCCGTAGGATTGGAAGAAGCTGAGGACCTGATTAATGACCTGGAACGGGCATTAAGCTCAACAGCAATTGCCGGAAGTAAGGATTTTTTAACAAAAAAAGAGGCTTTTGTTCTGAGCCAGTAAAAATCAATTTTCTATATTTTTGTGAGGTCTACATGAATGCTACAGTACATACAAAGGTTATTGCCGGCAGAATTAAAAAAGCCTGTTGTATGTGTTGTTGTATGCCACCAAGCATACTTTAATCTAAGGGCTTAACCGCCATCCCCAGACGTCACATATTTTTTCACTTCTTTTCACCTTCAAAAATTTCTTATGAGCAATTTACACTTCGAAACGCTGCAACTTCATGCAGGACAGGAGATCGATCCTACAACACAATCAAGAGCTGTTCCCATTTACCAGACCACGTCTTATGCCTTTAAAAATGCTGAACATGCGGCCAATTTATTTGGATTAAAAGAATTTGGCAACATCTATACACGCATCATGAACCCTACTACTGATGTGTTTGAAAAACGTATTGCTGCGCTTGAAGGCGGTGTTGCCGCCGTTGCCACCTCTTCAGGCCAGGCAGCACAATTTTTAGCGCTGAACAATATTTTGCAGTCGGGAGATAATTTTATTACTACGTCCTTTTTGTATGGCGGAACCTATAACCAGTTTAAAGTTGCATTTAAAAGGCTGGGGATAGATGCACGTTTTGCCAATGGCGATGATGTGGAAAGTTTTGTTCCACTCATTGATAAGAATACAAAGGCTATTTATATTGAAACAATTGGAAATCCCCGTCTCAACATTCCTGATTTTCAAAAATTTGCTGAACTGGCAAAAGAATATGATCTGCCGCTTATTGTAGATAATACATTTGGTGCTGCCGGTTTTTTATTCAGGCCAATTGAATGGGGCGCCAATATTGTTGTTGAAAGCGCAACTAAATGGATCGGGGGTCATGGTACTTCCATAGGCGGGGTGGTAATAGATGCCGGCAATTATAATTGGGGTAACGGAAAATTTCCACAGTTTACTGAACCGTCTGAAGGGTACCACGGATTAAAATTCTGGGATGTATTTGGAGAAGGAAATCCCCTGGGACTTCCCAATATTGCATTTGCCATCCGGGCAAGAGTAGAAGGTTTACGGGATTTTGGTGCCAGCCTTAGTCCATTCAATTCTTTTCTTTTAATACAAGGTCTTGAGACTTTATCGTTGAGGGTTGAACGTCATGTACAAAACGCATTGGAGCTGGCAGAATGGCTGGAGCAACATCCGTTGGTTGAGTTTGTTCAATACCCTGGTTTGAATAGTGACTCTTACAATGCTTTGGCAAAAAAATATTTGCCTAAAGGCGCAGGCGCTGTACTCAATTTTGGTATAAGAGGTGAAAAAGAAAAAGCAAGCCAGTTTATTGACAGCCTGCAATTGGTAAGTCACCTGGCTAATTTGGGTGATGCTAAAACGCTGGCTATACACCCGGCTTCAACCACACATGAACAACTAAGTGCAGAAGAGCAAGTGGCTGCAGGTGTTGCACCTAACCAGGTACGTATCAGTGTTGGCATTGAACATATTGATGATATAAAGGCCGATCTTGAACAGGCCTTTCAAAAAGTTTCTGCCAAACACCTGGTATAGTTCATTCACAACATTTAATAAGGACGTTGTTTATAAACAACAACGTCCTGTTTCCATCATGACAAAAAATTTTCATTACAATAATCCATTTGTACTGGAGTCAGGCAAAGTACTGCAAGGATTTCACCTGGCTTATACCGCTTTAGGCAGGCTGAATAAAGAAGGAGATAATGTGGCCTGGGTTTTTCATGCCTTAACGGCCAACAGCGATCCGTCTGAATGGTGGTATGGTTTGATTGGCGAAGGAAAATATTTTGATCCTTCCCGCTATTTTATTGTTTGTGTGAACATGCCGGGCAGCTGTTACGGAAGCATTTCTCCTTTAGATGTAAACCCTGAAGCAGGCGAACCTTTCTTTCACGAGTTCCCATCGTTTACCACAAGAGATATGATTCGCTGTTACCAACATTTAAAAGAACACCTGGGGATTAAAAAAATTCATATTGGCCTGGGAGGTTCAATGGGTGGACAGCAATTGCTGGAATGGGCTATTGAAGAACCCGAATTGTTTGAACACATCATTCCTATTGCCACTAATGCCAAACATTCTCCATGGGGCATTGCCTTCAATGCCACACAGCGCTTTTGTATTGAAGCAGATAAAAGCTGGAAAGAAAAACATGAACAGGCAGGTATTGAAGGAATGAAGGTGGCCAGAGCCATAGCATTATTGTCCTATCGTAATTATCATACCTATGAAACAGCACAAGAAGGTGTACAGGCAAATGGTAATCTTCCAGGTCAACAATTATTTAAAGCCGAAACCTACCAGCAATACCAGGGTGAAAAACTGGCCAAACGATTTAATGCATTCAGCTATTATTTTTTAAGCCGGTCCATGGATACTCATGATGTGGGCAGGGGAAGAGGTTCTGTTGAAGAAGCCTTGAAAAAGGTCACTGCCAAAACCTTGATCATCAATATTAAATCCGATATACTTTTTCCATTAAAAGAACAGGAGCTTTTGAAAGAGCTTATTCCAAATGCTGAACTGGCTATTATTGATTCTCACTACGGGCATGATGGTTTTTTATTGGAATTTGAAGTGATAGGAACGCTTGTTACCAGGTTCGTATCTACTAAAAGCAACACAGTTAAAAAAGAAACGGAAATCGTAATTAAATAATAAAACATGAAACAGGATAAAGTTTTACAAATTGGCTTATTTGGATTTGGGGTGGTTGGTGAAGGCATTTACAAAGTATTGCAGCAAACACCATCTTTACAGGCCAACATAAAAAAAGTTTGTATCAAGCATGCAGATAAAGAACGTAATGCGCCTTCCGATCTGTTTACTACAGAATACACAGCCTTATTAAATGACCAGGAAATTGATCTCATAGTTGAACTGATTGATGATGCAAACGAGGCCTATAAGATTGTAAGCACTGCCTTAAGAAATAAAAAATCAGTAGTTAGTGCCAACAAAAAAATGATTGCTGAACATTTGCAGGAATTGATAGCATTACAAAACGAGAACGGCGTATCGTTTTTATATGAAGCAGCTGTATGCGGCAGCATTCCCATCATCCGTAACCTGGAAGAATATTATGATAATGACCTGCTGCAAAGTATTTGCGGAATTGTAAATGGTTCTACAAACTACATTCTTACTAAAATTATTGAAGAGGGTTTGACCTACCAGGAAGCCCTGCTAAAGGCACAACAACTTGGATTTGCTGAAAGCAATCCGGCGTTGGATGTAGAAGGCTGGGATGCAACCAATAAATTGACCATTTTACTTGCACATGCATATGGCATCCTATCAACACCTGCCGAATTGTTGCATTTAGGTATTAACCGGTTGCATAATGCCGATACAAAATTTGCTGAGGAAAAAGGTTACCAGGTTAAATTAACTGCACAGGCGTATAAATTATCAAACGGAAAGGTTGCTGCCTTTGTTTTGCCGCAATTTGTGAAATCAGAAAGCCAGTTGTTTGCCGTAAAAAATGAATACAACGGGGTGATCATAGAAAGTAAACTGGCTGATAAACAATTTTTATACGGGAAAGGAGCGGGACGTTATCCAACTTCTTCGGCAGTGATCAGTGATATTTCTGCACTGACTTACGATTATAAATACGAATACAAAAAGCTAAACCGTAAAGAAAAATACAGTTTGTGCAATAGCTATTATTTAAAAGTATTTGTGAGTTTCAATAACTGGTCGGAGGTAAATAAATGGGATTTTGAACAGGTATCAGAATTTCACAGTACAGAAGATCGCCAATATTTACTGGGATTAATTCACATTGAAAAATTGAGATCTGCAAACTGGTTTAATGAAGAATCTGTGTCGGTAATTTTATTACCGAATAGCATTACAGAGAAAGAGGCTATTATATCCAGCTCATTAAAAAAGGTCAGTCTACAGCTTGCGGGATTAAATTGATAAATAATCTGTTTGGGTGGATACCCTGTTAGTTGTCAGGAGTTAAACAGGCTACTTATATGAAGGCTGTCTTTTAACTCTGTCTGGCACAAAGCCAAAACAATAGTGCTGATGCTGTTTGAGTTATAACTGACCTGTGTTTTTTTGATCTCGAAAGCCGCCACTTCCAGTGCTTTTTCGTGGTAGCGTCGAATGGTGCTTTTACCCTTTAAGATAGAAGCAAAGGATTGCAGATAGGGATTAGATGATTTTGAAATGGCATCAGCATTCATTTCATTTAGTTCCCTTTTAGCTGCTTCCTGTACCTGGTTGTTGGAGCTTAACAGGTTTTCCTGGGCCAGGGTATGAAACTGGTCGCCAATGCGCAGGGCAAAAATGGTAAGGATCAGGCTATCTAAAAATTCGTAATTAATGGCATTGAGGTGTACATCTTTGAATGTATACAGTCCTTCTATGCCGGACAATAATAAAAGCGGGTTTATGTTTAGCTGCTTTGCTTTGGAGTTGATGTTATGTAGAAAAAGCTGTTCATTCATGCACAAAAAATTTGGTGTTCCCCACAGTATACAGGACGGCTTAGGCTTACAATATATTTCTTTGTTTTTATAAGAAATAGCACTTCCACATCTGTATGTTTAAGCTTTTAGAACTCAAATTCTTAAGAAAGCTATAAACCTGTTATATAACGAAAAACCTGCTGTTTTTATTTGGTGTTTTTCTATAACTTTATCACTCACCAAAGAAAAGGAGGTATTCATGACATCTACAGAATATTCATGGAAACCTTCGGTTAGTTTCGCCTGACCGGGTT
>DASTMJ010000029.1:0-8259 GCA_035714205.1 Flavisolibacter sp.
TCAACTTACAAATAAAGGAATGCTGAGAGCGGACGGTATTGCTTCAGATTTGTTTTGCTAAACGGGATGCTTTTTTCCAGGCATATTCCATACACTATCTATTCAGTTTCCGTAACCGAAGGTCCCTGTAAAGTCCCTATAAGGTCCCTATAAGGACTCTATAATATGCCCCATGTTTTGTTCCCTCCCAAAAAATGAACAGAGGTTTTTTTACAATTCTTAAGGTAGCTTGTTTTTTTGGGAAAGTGAAATAAAATCACAGGTTGTTTTACTCAGAGAGGTTTTCAAAATATTGATCCGGATGACCGAAAATTTTTGAGAGAAAGTCCAGTTGCCTGCGGAAAAAAGGACAGGAACAGGTTCTCCGGCGGCGGCACATTAATAAGCACAAACTCATCCCTCCATTTAAACCATCTATACCAACACATCCTCCACCATGTTAAACCCATCTTCCGGCAATAATCTTTCCCATAAAATTTTATACACTGTTTCGGCAATAGGAATATCAGCTGCTATTTGTTTATTGATGTTGTGAATGCAACGGGAGGCATAATAACCTTCGGCAACCATGTTCATTTCCAATTGCGCCGATTGCACGGTGTAACCTTTCCCGATCATGTTGCCAAACGTACGGTTGCGGCTATATAAAGAATAACAGGTCACCAGCAGGTCGCCCAGGTATACAGAAGCAGCATAATTAATATCTTTTTTATGGGTAAGCGGGTCAGTTGCCCGATGCTCTCCCACTACCATATGTTGTGCACCTACTTTACGTAAAAAACCGGCCATTTCATCGGCGCTGTTGGCAATATATACACTCAAAAAGTTATCGCCGTATTCAAGGCCGTGTGCAATACCTGCACCCAAGGCATAGATGTTCTTGAGTACTGCGGCGTACTGTACACCCAGTATATCCTGGTTTACAATTGTATTGATATATGGCGTATTGAATAATGATGCAATTTCGCCGGTTGTTGCCTTATCCACTCCTGAAAATGTGAGGTAGGAAAGCTTTTCAGCAGCCACTTCTTCGGCATGACAGGGACCCAATACAGCAAAATAATTTTTCAGAGGCAAATCAAACCGGGTTTGCAGGTACTGGTTAAGCAATACATCTTCAACCGGTACCAGGCCCTTGATGGCCGAAAGAACTTTTTTATCCTGAAACGATTCTTTACTGATGCCATCCAATACGTCAATTATGAATGCAGAGGGAACGGCCATGACCAACAGGTTGGAAGCATAAACAACATCCTGCACATTATTGTACATATTTAATAAAGAAGTATCGAAATAGGCTGACGATAAGTAATTGGGATTATGATGCCTTCTTTTTATATAATCAATTGAATTTGCATTACGTATCCACCAATTCACGTGCTGACCATTGTCGGTCAAAATTTTTACCAATGCTGTAGCCCAGCTTCCGTTACCAATTACACCAATCTTCATAATTTCTTATTTCCAGCTCCGGGTTTTCGGGTGTTGGTTCAATGTTTTTGTTAACTTTTTTTTATTTTTCGAATAGCTGGTCCTGTGAGACCACCTTTGCCTTGCTTCCTGTTTTTAATGTTTTGCTTACGGCCGTATACGGGCCGGTAACAATTTGTTCTCCTTCTTTCAATCCACCTGTAATTTCGAGGAAGTTGATATCCTGTATGCCTGTTGTAACCACTCTTTTTTCAACTGTACCATCGGCAGCTATTAAAAAAACAACTTCTTCCAGTTCATCGCTAATTACTACTGCGTCTTCTTCTGTGCCTGCATCTTCAGTATTTTTTGTTTGTTTTTTCTTCTGGTCTTCAATATTGGTATCACTACCTTTTACTCTTGCAGCTACAGCCGAAATGGGCACACTTACCACATTGTCTTTTCTTTTTGTTTTGATATCGGCACTGGCGTTCATTCCGGGGCGGAAGGGAAATTGTTTAGGTTTTGCAGCATCCATAAGATCAGTATATGAAGCTGGGTCTATGCGTATGCGTACTTCATAATTGGTAACATCATTAGTTGAAGTAGATACCAGCGCTCCTGTTTTAGTAGTACTGCTTGCAATTTGT
The DNA here is from genome assembly GCA_035714205.1 of Flavisolibacter sp. Classification (GTDB taxonomy): domain Bacteria; phylum Bacteroidota; class Bacteroidia; order Chitinophagales; family Chitinophagaceae; genus Flavisolibacter. The sequence goes on from DASTMJ010000029.1 coordinate 2,061, forward strand.
GTTACAATGCCTTTGAATTTTCTTTTATTATAGGCTTCCACTTCCACATCAGCCGAATCGCCAATGCTGACTTTGACAATATCATTTTCACCCACATCTACCCTGACCTCCATACTGCTCATATTGGCTACCCGCATCATTTCGGTACCCACATTAAAACTGTTACCGGCCACCCGCTCGCCTTTTTTGACTGACAATGATGAAATGACACCATCCATTGGAGCGGTTAGAGTAGTGCGACCTAAATTTTTATTTGCGGCTTCCAACGAGGTGCGGGTACTTTGCGTGCCTGCTCTCAGGCTACGTATATTTTGGAGAGCGGCATTGTATTGCGCCTGCGATGTACGATACTTAGTTTCGTACTGTTCAAATTCGGCCTTTGAAATTACTTTTTGATCGAACAAATCCTTATTGCGATCGTAGGAGATCTTATCCTGGTCCAACTGGGCCTTTAATGCCTGTAAAGCTGCCTGGCTGTTGGCTACGTTAGCTTGTGCCTGGGCTACCCGGGCAGCTGCCTCATCTCTCTGAGAAGAATAAATATCTGCATAGATCCTGGCCAGCACCTGTCCTCTTTTAACACTATCTCCTTCCTGCACATTCAATTCCGTAATTTCCCCGGAAATATCGGGGCTGATCTTTACTTCTACTTCGGGGTATACTTTGCCACTGGCAGTTACCGTTTCTATGATCGTTCTTTTCTGCGCTTTTTCTACAGTAACCTTCACGCCTTCGTTTGAAGACCCGGCAATCAGTTTTCCAACAAGCAGCACAACGATGAGAATTCCTAATCCTACCAGGATCCATTTGAGTTTTTTGTTCATATCACCATCCGCTATTGCGGATCATTTTATCGTTATTAAATACTTGTTTCAGTTCTATTTTCCAGGTTACCTGCACTATAATTTTAAACCCTGTCCTTTATAAAATTCCAGCAGCTTCATCCTGAAAACAAATTCGTATTGTGCAGCCAAAGCATCTAACCTTGACCTGTAAACGTTATTCTGGTTGGTTATTAATTCAATGGTTTGCAAAAGGCCGGCATTATAACGCTTTTGCGAGAAATCAAAAGCTCTTTCGGCAGCCTCAACCCCTTTTTGCGCTGCAGCAAATTGTTGTTGTGCATTCAGTGCATTTGTGTAGGCTGAATATATGTCCTGCTGCAAGGTTAAATTATCACCTTCCACCTGCAATTTGATGGTTTCGGCATTTAGTTTTGCCCGTTCCCAATTTGTACGCAATTGCCTGTTATTGAAAATGGGAATTGAAAGATTAAGGCCGATGGCCTGGCTCAAATTCACATCAAATACCTGCTTGCCAAAGCCAGTGTTTTTAGTTGCGATGGTATAGGCGGGTCTTACTGCATAACGCACATTTCCAGGTGCGATCTCTACAAACCCAAGCGTATCGTTTTTACCCGTGGGAGTGACAACAAAATTTTCCTGGTCGGGGAAGAGGCTTGAATAACGGGAACCAATATTAGCAAAAGCGGAAAGTGTTGGATACATAGAGGCTTTTGCTACCTGTATGGTTTTTAAAGCAGCGCCGTAACGGTACTGGTTCACTCTTTGTTGTGGCAGATTTTTTAAAGCCTGCTGGTATACATTGGCTGGTTGCAGTTCAGCCAATGGCTCTACCGGAATGGCAGTAACATCAGGCTTTTCAATATCAAATGAAACAGCCATATCCAGGTTCAACAGCGCTTTTAGCTGTATCAGGTTTTGTTGAAAGGTAGCTACTGTACCAATATAAGCTGCACTGTCTCTTGCCAGTTGCGCTTCCAATTCCACTGCATTTAATTCGGGCAGTACACCTGCATTTACCTGTTTGCGGATATTATCCAGTTGTGATGTTGTTTGCTGAACCTGGACATTGCTGATATCAATTTGTTCATTAGCCAATAAAACCTGTAAGTATGCAACAGCGACATTCAACGCTATATCGCTCCGGGCTTTTTCAACCGCAGCTTCGGCTGCTTTATAATCAAGGCGACTGGCATCAACAGCATACCGTTGAGAGAACCAGTTAAATAAATTTACACTGCTTTGCAGCTGGAAATTGCTGAAAAAGATCTGCTGGCTTTCAAAAGAGTTGGTAGCAGGGTTAACTGAACGACCCATATTGTAACCCGCATTAGAAGTAAATCCCAAACCGGGATAACGGCCAGCTTCATTCAACTTTACCTGTAATGCAGCAATACGGGCCTGCACATCGGCCTGTTTTACTGAAATATTATTCTGTATGGCATACATCACACATCGCTGCAGGTCCCATTTATCCTGTGCGTTAGTAAATGAAAAAACTGCAAACAGGAGAAATAAGCTTAGAAATGGTCGCTTCATATATGTAAAAATACTTGAAAACAGAATGACCCGGGTATTGTAAAGCAAGTTAACAACTAACCTGCCGGAATCTATAAGCTTCGCTTAAATGTGGCCACATTAAAGTTTATCCAAAGCCTGCTGAAGATCGGCAACCAGGTATGATGGCTCTTCAAGTCCTGTATAGATACGTATATACTGGTGCTCCATGTTGGATGGATTAAACTCACCCGGATGTACACCTGCACATTTTGGAATGACCAGTGATTCATGTCCGCCCCAGCTAACGGCTATAAAAAAATGCTTAAGCGATTCGCAAAACCTGGTGATGGATTTCATAGTTCCGTTCCTTAATGTGAACGTTAACAAGCCAGAGGCGCCGCTCATTTGTTTTTTGGCCAACTGATATTGAGGGAAAGATTCATCGAAAGGAAAAATTACAGTATCAACTTTTGGATGTGACTTCAAAAACGAAACAACTTCAGTAGTTGTATTGCTTATTTTTTCCAGCCTTGCAGGCAAGGTTCTTAATCCGCGGAGTAATAACCAGGCATTAAAAGGTGATATACCGCTGCCGATATTGAGGTATTCACTATCAAAGATTCTCTTAATGGTATTATGACTCCCTGACAAAACACCGCCAAGTGTATCGCTATGCCCGCTAATATATTTGGTAGCTGTTTGCATACTCAGATCAATTCCAAAATCAAGTGGGCGTTGGTATAAAGGAGTGCAATAGCTGTTGTCGATCATGGTAACGATATTCGCTGATTTTGCCAGTTCAGCAACTTCTCTAAGATTCTGGATCTGGTAGGTCCAAGAGTTGGGTGACTCCAAATAAATAAAGGTTGTATAGGGCTTTAAGGCGGCTTCAAAATTTTTGGTGTCCGTACCATCAACATAGGTTGTGGTAATACCAAAGCGGGGCAAGATGTTGTCGAACATTTTTTGTGCCCATGTATAGGGACTGCGAACCGAGATGATATGATCACCTGCTTTTACATTGGACAATACACCCGCAAAGATAGCGGCGGCCCCACTGCCAAAAACAAGACAATCTTCTGCACCGTCCAAAGCAGCCAGTTTCTTACGAAGAATATCTACAGTAGGATTTAATCCACGGCTATATAAATAGCCACTCATTTCATCTTCAAAAGCAGTTCGCAGATCAGCAATGGTTTTAAAAGCGAAATTGCTGGTCTGAATAATGGGAGGTGCGATTGCATTAAAATAAAGTTCCCTTTCCTCGCCCAGTTCATTAAGTATGTAAGAAAGATTCTCAGGAAGAAACATGCTTTTCTTTTTTAAGTTTTGTAACCAGGAAATAAATAAACAGGAACACAGCAAAAACTGCTATGGCGGTCCATGCCAGGTTGGGTGTACTGATCCATATACTGATACCCACAAAAATGTAGGCCGCAATAAAGATCAGTGGCAGCAAAGGATACAACTTCATTTTATAAATACCGGTTCCGTCCAGGTGTTTTGTCCGTTTCCGCAAAATGAATATGGTGGCAGCCGATGTTGCCATCCCGATGGAATCAAGAAAAATGGTGAAACCCAGTATTTTATCGAAGGTTTTAGCGAAGAAAAGAACGATGATGCCAATAGCAGCAAAAGCTGTGAGGCTAACGGTAAGAACATCTTTTTTTTCATCTTTCTTTTTAAACGAAGCAGGAAGAATGCCGTCCTGGCTCATGGCAAACATGACCCTTGGATTACTCAATAACAAAACGTTTACGTAAGCCAAAACCGCAATAAATAATAACACCGAAGAAACCAAACGACCAGTGGGACCAAACATTTTTTCTGCCACAACAGATGCTATGCCCCTTGCTGTTTTAAGATCGTGGAAACCAATTGCATTATAATAAGCGTAGCTAACGGCAAGGTACAAGGTTATTATAATGATGAGGCCCAGAAAGATTCCCTTTGGTATTGTTTTCCTTGGGTTCTCAATTTCATCACCAAAATTTATAGTTTGCTGGTAGCCACCATAGGTAAATGATACGGCAATGAGTGCCAATCCAAATGATTTTATATAATCCATGGTGCTATATTCGTTTACAACCGTAGCTGTTACATTGCCATCATTAGTGAGGAAAAAAATGGAGCTGATCAGGAGGATCAACATTCCTATTTTAATGATCATTAAAATGTTTTGTGCCAGTGAGCTCATTCGTAAACCCAGGAGGTTGACACCATAAAAAATTAAAATGGGAATCATGGCTATAAATGACCTGGTCATTTGCGTTGGTTCTGTTTTAAACAGAACCTGGCTGAGGTATTCGCTGCCAATAAGTGCCACACCGGCCATTGAAGCGGCGTTGGAAATAAGTATGATACAATTGATGGCAAAGGCAATAGAGGGATGATAACACTCCGCAAATATTTTATAATAGCCACCGGTAACAGGGAACCTTGACCCGATCTCTGCATAGGTTAAGGCACCGCAAAGAGCAATCATCCCGCCGGCCACCCAGGCAATAAAAAAAACTGAAGGTGTTATGGAAGCATTAGCGGCATCGGAAGATGTTCTGAAAATCCCCATTCCAATAACTAATCCTACCACTATCATTGTGAGATCGAACAACTTTAGCTTTGGTCCATTTGTCATGCGTTGAAGATAATAAGAGTTTACAGTTTGTTGCCAGCTTTTGTAGGTTGAAAAAATGGCTTGTCGTACATCGCCTGTCAGAAGAAGATCATATCATCTTTAATCAAACACAAATAGCAGGGAATTTTCTTCGGGAACTATTTTTTCAACCAGGTAATAGCTTTTAAATTGATTTTTGCTTTTTACACCGGCCGAACAGGATACAGAACCCTGAAGTGTGCGACGCAACGATGCCTCATATTTATTGTAATGACCGGCCCATTAATCGAAACTCTGGTTGGAAGCCGATGCTCTTTTCAACAACTGGTCAAACTGCTGTGGACTAAGATCATTGTAAAAGAAATATACAGGATCTAAACGTTGACCGTTTTTATGAACTTCATAATGACAGTGGGGCCCTGTAGATTTTCCTGTTGAACCTACATACCCGATGAGGTCACCGCGTTTTACTGTTTGTCCTCTTCTTGCTTTGATACGGTACATATGACCATACAAAGTTTCGTAACCAAAACCGTGGTTGATGACCACATGGTTACCATAACCTCCATCACTGCGGCCTGCAACTTTTATAACACCATCAGCAGTAGCATAAATGGGTGTACCCTGTGGTGCTGTAAAATCAAGACCCGCATGCATTTTTACTGTTTTATAAATTGGATCTATGCGATAACCAAAACCCGATGCAATGCGGCTAAGATCTTTATTACTTATTGGTTGAATTGCCGGAGTTGCCGCCAGTAATTTTTCTTTATTGTTAATCAGGTTATTGATCTGCCCGTAAGAAACATTTTGTGCGGCAATACGGTTCTTTAAATTGTTAAGGGTTTGCCCTATGGACCGAACCAACTCAAAGCCGCTCATACTTTCAACCTTTGCAATTTCCTGTTGTTTTTCCAGGAAGGTAGCCCTTGCGCTATCTGGTAGCGGTGTGGCTTCAAAGATGCTCCGGTAAACGGTATTATCTCTTTTTTCGAGTTCCGCCATTTTCATTTCAATTTGAGCAACGGAATCGTTCAGGTCTTCAAAGTCCTGGCGCAATTGAGCATTTTGAATACGAAGAAATTTTTCGTTAGGCGAACCCACAAACTGGAAAGCAAAATAGGAAATGAGGGCTGCCGTAACAAAGGCGGTTGCCATAAAAGCAAAAACCCGCAAAAGCTTTACTCTTAGCGGAGTTTCCAGTTTTTCATAGCGCAGCGTATGCGTATTATAGAAATATTTGATTTTTTTCATGATAGTGGCTGCAATCGTGAATGGTAAA
>DASTMJ010000030.1:0-10149 GCA_035714205.1 Flavisolibacter sp.
CTGAATTAACAAGCACAGGTACATCGGTCAGCGGCTCTCTTGCTACAGGTTCGCAACATGCATTAGATTTTCACTGGACACCTTCATTTAGTGGTTATACAGGAGTGGTTACCTATTATATAGAATACGATTCTGCCGGCAAAAACTTTACATCTCCCCAGGAGTTTGTAGTTGGTCCTGCCGTCTATACAAAGGCAATGACGGAAAGTGAAATTAATAACACGGCCTTAAACGAAGGAGTGGCAGGTGGCACAAATGGTAAAATTGAATACAGGGTTAAAGCTGTTACGGCCCAGGGGGCTGTTGCATATTCCAACGCTGTTCCAGTAACCATAAATACATATGTTCCTTTGTTACGGTTTTATATGCCGGGTGGCTACCAGTCTGCAACTGGAAACGGAAATGATTGGGATCCCGGAACAGCACCTGAACTGATCCGTGACTTACGTAGCAATCAATTAAATAAAATGTACTACACGTATATTTATTTGCCGGCAAATGCTGAATTTAAAATCACGGAAGGCCGCAGTTGGAATGTAAACTATGGCGGCAGCGGTGGTGACCTTTCGCCAGGTGGTGGCAACCTCAAAGTTACTACGGCCGGTGTTTATCGAATAAGCATCAACGTGAGTACCATGAAATATGATATCCGCGAAGGAAGAATGGGAGTAGTAGGCGGGGCAACCGGTGCAGGCTGGACTCCCGGGAATGTATTCCCGAATTATGCGTTGGGTTATGCCGCTCCTAATCTTTTTGTAGGACTGACAGATTTTACAACAGATGGATGGAAGATGATTGACAATGATCAATGGAATGACGGATCTGGTAGCGTTGCGGAAACGAGAAGTTATGGATCAAATGGAGGCAGTGGAAGCACGATGGAAGTAAATGGACCTAACTTTCCAAATATTACATCGGCCGGCAGATACCGGGTGATCTGGGACGGCCGGAATGCAGATAATATCAAATATGAAATAAGCCCTGCATCAGAAATGCGTCTTGTGGGGGATGGTATTAACCAGGCGGGAGTACTTGACTGGGACCCAGCTACTTCTCCACAAATGACCTATGCCGGCAACGGAGTATGGACGATTACCATTGCATTAAAAGCCGATAAAGACATTAAGTTTTTGGCAGGCAATGCCTGGGGTGCATTGGATTATGAAGATGCAGGCCCGGGAACTGACCCCGGCGAACGAAAAATAAAATGGGAAGGTGGCAGTAACTTCAAAACTCCTGTAGTGGCAGGTACTTACACCATTACCTTAAATGAGAATACGCAAACAGTGCTTATTTATTAAGTATAATGGTTCTATCTATAAAAGCCGCTTTTTTTAGCGGCTTTTATTTTTCATTACATTTTGCCGTTAGTATTAATTAATTCATCATGAAAACCACTTGTCAAATCCTACTGGTTGTTTTGTTTTTTGTGTTTGGTAATAACAGTTTTGCTCAAAAAAACAAAAACACCAACCTGGTATATGTTGACTCAAAAGGAGTGATGCGCTATACAAAAAACAAAGTAGAAGCGTCATTCTTTGGTGTAAATTATACTGTTCCCTTTGCTTATGGATATCGTTCGCACCTGTCATTGAATGTGGATCCGGAAAAGGCGATTGATGCAGATGTGTATCATATGAGCAGGCTGGGATTTAATGCATTTCGTGTGCATGTTTGGGATGTAGAGATTTCTGATTCCTTAGGTAACCTGCTTGAAAATGAACACCTGCGTTTATTTGATTACCTCATTAAAAAATTAAAAGAAAAACAAATCAAAATCCTCATTACCCCCATTGCATTCTGGGGAAATGGTTATCCCGAAAAAGATGTGAAAACTAATGGCTTTTCTTCTGTGTATGGTAAAAGAAATGCCGTTGTTCTGGACGCAGCCATAAAGGCCCAGGAAAATTATCTGCAACAATTTTTCCGGCATATAAATCCTTATACAAAACTTGCCTATAAGGATGATCCGGATGTAATTGCCACGGAAATTAATAATGAGCCCCAACACTCAGGCACTAAAAACAAAGTAACTGCATATATCAACCGTTTAACGACTGCTGTAAAAAGTACGGGATGGAACAAACCTGTTTTTTATAATATTAGTGAATCACCCACATATGCCGATGCTATTGTAAAAGCAAATGTTGATGGACATAGTTTTCAATGGTACCCTACAGGTTTGGTGGCCGGTCACGAACAAAAAGGAAATTATTTACCACATGTTGACCGGTATACAATTCCTTTCAATGATACAATCCCGGCATTTATAAACAGGGCTAAAATGGTCTATGAATTTGATGCGGCAGATATTATGCAATCCAATATGTACCCGGCTATGGCCCGTAGTTTTCGCACCGCAGGTTTTCAATGGGCTACGCAGTTTGCTTACGATCCCATGGCAACAGCCTATGCCAATACAGAATACCAAACGCATTATTTAAACCTGGTCTATACTCCTTCTAAGGCCATCAGTTTAATGATAGCTGCCAAAGCATTTCATTCGGTTCCACGGTACAAAACCTATAGCTCATTCCCTTCTGATACCCTGTTTGAAGTGTTCAGAGTAAGCTACAAAAACAACCTGAGTGAAATGAATAGCGATGAGGAATTTTATTATTCAAACCCCACTACTACAACTCCAAAAAACATCAACGCACTAAAAAACATAGCAGGCGTTGGTACTTCCGCTGTTGTTCAATATGAGGGTTTGGGTGCCTATTTTATTGATAAAGTTGAAGAGGGGGCATGGCGCCTGGAAATAATGCCCGATGCACTATTTATTCATGATGCATTTGAAAAGGCCTCTCTAAAAAAAGAAGTCACCAGAGTTTTTTGGCAGGAAAACCTGATGAAACTGAACCTGCCAGGAATTTCACATGGTTGCCGGGTGATACCGGTTAATGAAGGCAACAATTTTCAACCGGTAATGACAGATTCAGGTTTTTTTGTTCGTCCTGGAGTTTATTTGCTGCTGGCAGCAGGTAAACCTGTTGCAAAAACTATTATCTCAAAAGAATACTATGCACCCGTATCCGTTCCCATGGAGCCTGTCCTTGTTCATCAAACCTTAAAAGAAGTAACGGCTGATAAAAATTTTTTTATACATGCTGTTGTAGCGGGTATTGGTCCATCGGGACATGTTTCCATCGAGTTGCGGAATTCACACAACCAATGGAAAACACTTGCCTTCAAAAGAAATGGAAATGAATATAGTGTGGCAGTTCCTGCTGATTTTGTAAAACCGGGACTAATCAATTATCGCATATTTGTTAAGAAAGAAAATGAAATATATACGTTTCCAGGTGGCTATATAGGAGATCCGTATAAGTGGGATCATTTTCAAACAGATAACTGGGAAGTAATTGTTTCAAACACAGAAACACCAGTTGTACTTTTTGATGCCGTTACCGACAGAAACAAGGTAGTGATCCTGAACCCGGATTGGAGAAAACATAGCATTGAGTACACAACCACCGATCAGCCCAAAGAGCTTGCAATCAGAGCCATGGCCAATCAACCTGTTGCTGGCAGATCTATGGGTTTCCAATTTTATTTTGGTGATAAAATAAAAGGCAGATCTGGAGATCTGTCCATGTTTTCAAAACTGGCAATGAAAGCACGGTCTGTTAATAATCAACCAGTAAAAATGAAACTGACATTGATCACAAAGGATGCACAGTCTTTTGCTGTTGATGTTAACCTGGATTCAACCTTTTCAGAACATGAAATTGCAATAAAGGATTTGCAACCTTCTTCTTTTTTATTATTGCCAAGACCTTACCCCGGTTTTTTGCCATTGAACTTTGCGTATCAATTGAATAAACTTTTTCAAATTGATACTATTGAAAAGCTGGAGATCAGTTTTGAAGAACAAACCAGCAATAAACATTTAGGTATAGAAGTTAGTACGGTATGGTTAAAAAAATAACCAGGCAATTCTTATCAAACTATTTCTTTTTGATGGGAGATTATAAAATCAATAAGGTCATCAAGGCCTATATTGATCCTTGCAATCGCATCATTGATATCGTCCCTGCTAACCTGTGCAGCAAACGATGGTGTCTTTAATTTTTTCTGAATACTTTTTACATCCATGCCCTCATATCTTGTTGGACGAATAAGAGCAGCAGCATGAATGAACCCTGATAATTCATCAACCGCATAGATCATCTTATCCATTTGGGTTTGAGGTTCAACACCAAAATGTCTTGGTCCATGCGATGCAATACATTGAATAATAGATGGGTCAATATTCCTTTTCTCCAATTCTTCAATAATTACCCGACAATGATCATTTGGATATTTTTCCCAGTCTGCATCGTGTAGTAAACCAGCCAGCCACCATTTATGGGCTTCATCCTGCCCCAGTTGTTCTTTTTCCAAAGCCCACGCCTTCATTACTGCTGCCACCTGTTTCATGTGCAGACGCAATCGTTCATTTTCAACCCAATCATTTAATAATTGTACGGCTTCCTGTTCGGATAAAACATTACCCCTGTTTTTTTCATCACCAAAGTTTGTTCTACCCAGTGGTTGTATTGCTTCAATCATTTAATTTTCTTTTGACTTGCCAAATTACAACCTGTTTTATTTTATGGCTGCCTGAATTAAAAATTAGCCGCTATTTATTTCTGCAAAATAACTGTTCTTATTTGACGACGGTTGTTAAGGATTACTTCGCATCTATACAGACCATTTGCCCACAAACTGCCATCAAATTGCAACTGTTGTTGTCCGGCTTCCATTGTTCCCGAATAAACATTTTTAACCAGGCTTCCTTTCGTGTCATATACATTTATTATAGCGGGGGTGGTTTGTTCTAAATTCAGCTGCACATAAAATCTTCCGGTAGATGGGTTTGGCCATATAGATACCCTTGCTGTTTCATTTTCATTTTTTGCAACTTCTGTTTGTTCGGTTTTCATAGGTGCGCCATCCATTTCACCCACAAAAAATGGGCGCATCATTTCATGATCTTCATGAGAAAGGATATGACAATGCCATACATACAAACCTTCCATATCAAATTTGGCGATCACCCTGGTTACTTCACCGGGATACATTACCCAGGTATCTTTCCAGCCTTGTTCTTCAGGCGGGGGCAACACAGGCTGACCAATTAAACGGATTTCTTCCGGCTTTCCTGTTTCTTCATTAACCCGTGCATGAAATTTTTGCCGGTTTATTAATTGCATACTTACCATGTGCAGATGAATGGGATGTGCATCCATCGTTTCGTTATGGATCTCCCAGATCTCTGTGCTGTTCAGCATTGGGTTTTCGGTTACGGGATCGTGCCACTGCATTACACCATGATCAACCGTTCCCAGCATGGGTTTTAAGCGACCGTATTCGTCTTCTGCTTCAAAAAGTATAAGCTTTCGGGGTGCAATGTTAGTTTGTAATGGAACAATAGGTGCCCGTAACATATTTGGAATGGATGTAAGAGGATAATTTTCATCCAGTGGTTTGTTTACCCTGAACGCCATAATACGACCGGTGGTTTGGGGATCAACTGCACTTCCTTTAGGGAAAGGCGTTTTGGCATTATTACGCATAATAATCGTTTGTCCCCAAAATGCAGGGTTGGAAAAATCCAGGATCACATCCTTGCGTTCACCCGGGCCAAGTAACATTTGGTTTTGCAAGACAGGCGATGGTAAAAAACCATTGTCAGTTCCAATCTGGCTAAAGCTTTGTCCATTGGACAGGAAAAGATTATAAAACCTGGAATCAGATCCGTTCAATATTCTGAATCGGTATTGACGGGGTTCCACTTCCAATACAGGCCAGGTCATTCCATTCACTAAAATAAAATCTCCGAACATTTCAGGAAGAATGGTGGGATTGGGCTGTTCCTCATCATCCTCGTCATTTTCTTCAGGCGCAGAGGGATAAAATAGCTGACCGTCTGTTGTAAACATCCGATCCTGTATAGCCAGTCCCAGGTCGTAAGGTGCTGCAGGAAGTTTGCCAGTTGCCTGCAACTCTTTTTCATTATCATCCGTTAAAAGGTAATAACCAGCCAGGCCGGCATACACATTCAACCTTGTAATGCCTAATGCATGATCGTGGTACCAGATGGTGGCTGCTTCCTGGGTATTGCTGTAATGGTAAGGGAGCACATCGCCCTTAATAAATCCATGACCTTTCAGGCTGAAATTAGGCGTGAACCAGGCGTCGGGTAAACCATCGCTGGCCGATTCAGTATGCCCGCCATGTAAATGCGTAACAATGGGAATGCCATACTGCTGCCAGTTGGGTATATCATCAAAAGCCCAATGAACGGTGGGATCAACCGGTAAAAGGTGAGGCAGGGGTTGATTACTTCCATTCACTAAATTATTCCGCCAGAAAATCTCTATGGGTTTATTTTTTTCTGCCAGTATGGTTGGTCCCGGGTAGGATCCATTGTATCCCCAAACTGTTGTATTAATCGGAGTATTTGTAAGTGGGTTAATAAGCCCAAGCCATTGATCAAACTGTGAAATGCCAAGGGTAAAGAGGCCTCCATTCCGTCCATCAATTACCGAAGGCACCGGCAATGGATTTATAAATTGTGGTTGTGTTTTGGGATTAAGAAGCGTTTGAGCTGTAACGGGTGAAACAAAGGCTATAAATAACAACATTCCTGTCCACCGTTTTAAAAGAGTAAAGTTTTTTTCCATCGCAGTAGTTTTTATAAGGATTAAATTAAAACTATGCAGACTTGCAATCTATAACGGTCGTCAGCCGGGTTATTGAGGTCTGTCAGTGATTTAATCATATATATTCAATGATAAAAACCTGGAAAAAGGAACAATGAAGGAGGGAAATAAAGGTGGGTTTCGTTAATAACTTCAAAAACCTGTCAAAAATTTTATTGTTTTTCAACGAGTTATAAAGGTGTGGTAAAAATTAATGTTCTATTTTCTTGGATGGAACCGTACCGGCAACCTATCTTCGCGCCTCAAATTTTAAAAGTGTTACGAGGATGGTCGTAACAACAAATTCAAATCAATGAGCAAATTACATTTTACAACAAAACATGCCAATGCGGCTACCGTACAACGTAACTGGTACGTTGTGGACGGTACCAATCAAACCGTGGGACGTATGTGCTCTCGTATTGCTGCAGTATTACGCGGCAAGAACAAGGCATATTACACCCCTCACGTTGACTGTGGAGATTATGTGATCGTTACCAACGTGGACAAGATCAAATTCACCGGTAATAAACTTGATGAAAAAGTATATGACCGTTATACAGGTTATCCTGGTGGTCGTAGAGAAGAAATTGCAAAAGACCTGTTGAAGCGCAGGCCTGAAGTGATCATTGAAAGGGCTGTAAAAGGTATGTTACCTAAAAACCGCCTGGGTCGCCAGATGTATAAAAAATTATTTGTGTATACAGGAGATCAACATCCACATACTGCACAACAACCTAAAGAATTAAAATTCTAATTATAAAACGCAAGGCTATAGGCCGGTGGCTGATAGCTGATTGCTCAAAGCTTATAATAAATGGAAAAGCAAAAAAATAGTGTTGGTCGCCGTAAAGAAGCTGTTACAAGAGTGTTTATCTCTCGTGGCACCGGCGCTATCACTGTAAACGATAAAGATTATAAACAATATTTTTCACTGGTTTACCTTCAAAACCAGGTGGCCCGCCCGCTTCAAACCGTTGAAGCTGCTGATAAATTTGATGTAAAGATCAACGCTACAGGTGGTGGTGTTAAAGGACAGGCAGAAGCTGCCATGCTGGGTATTGCCCGTGTATTGGTAGAATTGAACCCTGAGTTCCGTCCTGCTTTAAAGGCAGCCGGCTTACTGAAACGTGACCCACGTTCTGTTGAACGCAAGAAATTCGGTAAGAAAAAAGCCCGTAAAAGCTACCAGTTCTCTAAACGTTAATATTATAGCTATCAGCCGCCTGCTACCAGTATTGATTTTTCACCTGTTAGCCGGCAGCCGAAAGCTGACAGCTCAATAATTCAAAACATATTCAACAATAATTCAAATGGAACAAAACACTTCGTTACAGCAGCAACTCCTTGAAGCAGGTGTACATTTTGGTCACCTGAAGAAGAAGTGGAATCCTAAGATGTTGCCTTACATCTTCGCTGAGAAGAAAGGTATTCACATCATTGATCTTAATAAAACAGTAGAAGGCCTGCAGGAAACTGCAGCGGCTTTAAAACAAATTGCCCGTAGCGGAAAGAAAATCCTTTTTGTAGGTACAAAAAAGCAAGCTAAGGACATTGTTACCGAATGTGCTCAGCGTGTAAACATGCCTTATGTAACTGAACGTTGGTTAGGTGGAATGCTTACCAACTTCAACACAGTTCGTAAGAGTGTGAAGAAAATGCAGAGCATTGAGAAAATGTTAGGCGATGGTTCTTTCGACTCAATTACAAAAAAAGAGCGTTTGACTCTAAGCCGTGACAAAGACAAGATGGAAAAAGTTTTAGGTGGTATTGCTCAACTGGGCCGTGTACCTGCTGCTTTATTCATTGTTGATATTGGTCATGAGCATATTGCATTGGCAGAAGCAAAACGTTTAGGCGTTACAACTTTTGGCGTGGTTGATACCAACTGCGATCCTAATAAAGTTGATTTTTCAATTCCTGCCAACGATGATGCTACCAAATCAATTGCCATCATTACCAACTACATCACTGCTGCTATTGCCGAAGGTCTGGCTGAAAGACAAGCTGCCAAAGATGAAGAAGGCGATGAGTCAGCAACTGACCAGGAAAATGAAAAAAGAGCAGCCCGTTTAGAAGCCGAAGCGCAAGCTGAAGGTGGCCGTGGACGTGGTGGCCGTGGCGGACAAGGTGCAGGTCGTGGACCTGGTGCTGGTGGCCGTGGACCTGGTGGTCCGGGTGCCGGTGGTCAGCGTCGCCGTACTCCAGGCGGAGCCGGTGGTGGTAGCCGTGGACCTGGCGGTGGCAGAAGATAACGGGTTGGTGCGATATGCATCAAACAGCAGGTATCTTCAAGACCGTTTGAATTGAGATTAAATTAAAACAGACCATGTGAAAATGAGTTTTATTGGCGCATGGTTAGATTTTTAAATTGTTAAATTGAATAGTATGTCAACAGCGACAATTACTGCCCAGGATATAAATAAACTTCGTCAGGCAACCGGCGCCGGAATGATGGATTGCCGTAAAGCATTAACCGAGACTGGTGGCGATTTTGAAGCAGCCATTGACTGGTTGCGTAAACAAGGCCAGAAGGTAGCTGCCAAACGTAGCGACCGTGAGGCTAAAGAAGGTGTTGTTATAGCTAAAACAACGGCTGATAATAAAACCGGTTTTATTGTTACCCTTTCCTGCGAAACAGATTTTGTTTCCAAAAATGCTGACTTCGTGGCTTTTGCCCAAAGCATTGCCGATGCAGCTGTAGCAAATAATGTAAAAACTGCAGAAGAACTGAACGAAGTGACTGTAAATGGAGCTAAAGTTTCTGACCTGATCAATGATAAATTAGCATCCATTGGAGAAAAAATTGCAGTAAGCCGTTTTGAAAGAGTGGAAGCTCCTTATGTGGCTTCTTATATTCACGGCGCTTACCGTATGGGTGTACTGGTAGGCTTTAGTAAAGAAGTTGGCGAAGCAGGAAGGGACGTAGCCATGCAAATTGCGGCTATGAATCCTGTAGCTGTTGATGCTTCTTCTGTTCCTGCGGATGTTGTAGCCCGTGAAAAAGACATTGTGATGGATCAGATGAAGCAAGATCCTAAAATGGCCGGTAAGCCCGAAGAAATGATGGCAAAAATTGCGGAAGGAAAATTAAATGCCTTCTTCAAAGAAAGCACATTGCTGGCCCAGGCTTTTGTAAAAGACAGTTCCAAATCTGTTGGTGATTATTTAAAGTCCGTTGGCTCAGATGTAAAGGTTCTTGAGTTCAAACGTGTTGCTTTAGGATAATTCCATCTATAAATTTTAAAAAAGGCTGTTACGTATGTAGCAGCCTTTTTTATTTGTGCATTGTTTTATTCCTTAGATTTATCATCTTCCAAAAAACGCATATGAGAAAATTTCTGATACTCTTGCTTGCAACAGGTTGTTGTGTATATGGGAACGCGCAACAAAATGCAATTGCTTTTAAAGGTGCCCTGATCTATACTGCAACGGGTGGTACCATACCAAATGGAGTTTT
>DASTMJ010000031.1:0-15278 GCA_035714205.1 Flavisolibacter sp.
ACCACGAGTTGCAGGACAGGCAGGGTGAAGACAATGACTAAGTTGATTTTATCATCTCGTAGAACTGCATCATCTTTTTCATTGACCAACATCATAGATCTCCATACCCAGTTGTGTTAGTTTTCTTTTTCAAACAAAGGAATATGAAGACTTGCTTTTTCGTTTTTAGTCTTTTGTCATTTTCAGGGCTGTATGCGCAAACCGCCAAAGAGATTGTACAGGCTGCTGATGCAAAAATGCGGGGTAATACCAGCCAGGCACAGATCATCATTCAAACCGTGCGGCCTTCCTGGTCACGTGAAATGACTGTTGCTACATGGATGAAGGGAACCGAAAGGGCCATGATCCTGGTACAGTCGCCTGCAAAAGACAAGGGTATTACCTACCTCAAACGAAAAAAGGAAGTCTGGAATTGGATACCAGCCCTGGAAAAAAATATCAAGCTCCCGCCTTCTATGATGAGCCAGTCGTGGATGGGCACAGATTTTACCAATGACGACCTGGTAAAAGAATCCTCCATTGTAAACGATTATGACCATAGCATCACTGGAGATACGGTAATAGCCGGGCGCAGTTGCTATAAGATCCGGATGCTGCCAAAGCCGGAAGCAGCGGTGGTCTGGGGCAGGTTGCTGGTCTGTATCGACAAAAAAGATTACCTGGAATTATACACCCTCTTTTATGATGAAGAAGGAATCCTGGTCAATACCATGACCGCATCTGATGTGAAAACAATGGACGGCAGGCTGATACCTACCAGGTTTGAAATGCTTCCTGCAGATAAACCCGGACATAAAACAATAATGATCTATAAAAGCATTCAGTACAACCGGCCGATAGATGATGGTTTTTTTACCCCGGAAAAAATGAAATCATTAAATGATTAGTTATGTGGATCCTTCAACTGGCATGGAAAAATCTTTGGCGCAACCGCAGTCGCACATTGATTACCGTGGCTGCCATTTTCTTTGCCGTAATTCTTTCCACCATAGCAGAAAGTTTAAAGAAGGGTGTGTTTGAAAACCTGGTGAAAAATGTTGTAAGTTTTTATACAGGCTACATCCAGGTTCATAAAACAGGATACCAGGATGAACAGATCCTTGATAACGGCTTTATGCAAGACTCCAATGTTGAGAAGTTGATTTATTCCAACCCGGATATTTCAGTGGTTACACCGCGGCTGGAAGCATTTGCCCTGGCCTCATCCGAAGAACTGGCAAAAGGTTGTATGATCACCGGCATATCGCCTGGAAAAGAACATAACATCACGGGTTTAAAAAACCGGTTGATCAGTGGAGATTACTTACATGATGAAGATAGCGCCGTTCTTTTGGCTGAAGGACTGGCAGGGCAACTGAAATTGAGCAGTGGAGATACAATTTACCTGGTAGGGCAGGGTTATCATGGTGCAACAGCAGCAGGCAAATACCCCGTGAAAGGAATTCTGAAATTCGGTTCACCCCAACTGAATGAGAAGATCCTTTATATGTCGCTGCCGGCAGCCCAGGCTTTTTTCAGTTCAGAAAGATTGATCACCTCATACGTCCTTTCCATCCATTCAGAAAAAGATGTAGTAGCAGCTGCGTCGGAGATACGAAAAGCAATTGGTAAGGATTATGAAGTGCTGACCTGGGAGGAGCTGCTTCCCGATATCAAACAACATATTGCCACTGATACCAACAACATGAAAGTGGTGCAGGGTGTGTTGTACCTGCTGATTTGTTTTGGCATTTTCAGTACCATGCTCATGATGATGCTGGAACGAAAATTCGAAATGGGAATGTTGGTGGCCATTGGAATGAAAAAAGCAAAAATGATCGTTCTGTTTATTGCGGAATCCGTGTTTACGGTATTGATCGGTTGCCTGGCCGGGATTGCAGTAAGTATTCCGCTTGTATATTATCTCAACCGGCATCCTATTCGCATAGGTGGTGATACCGCAGCAGCTTATGAACGGTTTGGTTTTGAAGCCATATTTCCGACATCAACAGAAAGTTCCATTTTTCTCTGGCAGGCTTTTATTGTTTTACTGATCGGCCTTGGTTTATCACTCTATCCTGCCCTGAAGGTGATACAATTGAAACCCGTAACGGCTATGAAAATGTAAATGAAGTAACATGATACTGCTAATGGCATGGCGCAACATATGGCGCAATAAATCAAGAAGCATTGTCATCATGCTTTCGGTTGCCATTGGTATGTTGGCTGGCATTGGTGTGCTGGCACTTTATAAAGGCATGATGACCAGCCGTGTGAGGACGGTAATAGATTCTGAGGTGGGGCACCTGCAAATTCACCATCCTGGTTTTAAGAAAGACTATCATCCTGCATTGATCCTGCCCGGGGGCAACGCCTTACTAAAACAGGTGCGGTCATACAAAGAGGTGAAAACCGCTGTACCCCGCACCCTTGCACAGGGCATGCTGGTTACCACTACAGGAAGTTCAGGTGTGCAGATCAATGGAGTGATACCGGAACTGGAATACAGGGCATCAAACCTTAAACAAAAAATAATTGAAGGAGAGGGGTTTCATAAGGCAAAGAAAAATGAGATCCTGGTTGGTAAAAAACTGGCCGATAAAATGAAACTCAAAACAGGCTCCAAACTGGTATTAACCTTTACAGATACATCGGACAACCTGGTTTCATCTGCCTTTCGTGTGGCAGGCATCTATCGTTCAGGCAATGCACCGCTGGATGAAATAAATGTGTATGTTCAGCTTACTGCTTTAAACGAATTGCTATTGACAGGAAATGCTTTCCATGAAATTGCTGTACTGTTGAACCGTGATGATGACCTGCAGGCCATGCAGGAAAAGCTAAGAGAAACCAATCCTTCTTTACTGGTTGAATCCTGGAAAGATATTTCTCCCGAAACAGACCTGATGGTCAAAACTGTTGATCAATATTCCTACATCATCATGATCGTTATTTTGATTGCGCTTGCTTTTGGTATACTCAACACCATGCTGATGTCGGTACTGGAAAGAAAAAAAGAGATCGGGATGATGCTGGCCCTGGGAACCTCGAGGCTAAGAATATTTTTACTGGTTCTTACGGAAACTGTTTTTCTTACTGTAGCAGGAACCCCTGCCGGAATTTTAATGGCTTACCTGGTTACCAGCTATTATCAAAAACATGGTTTAGATCTTTCAGGGATGGGAAAAGATATGATGGCCAGCTTTGGATTTGAAACCACTATTTACCCTTCCTTTCCCTGGGAAAAACTGTCAACTATTTTAATAATGGTCATCGGGCTGGCATTGCTTTCCTGCCTGTTGCCGGTACTGAAAGCTGTACGTCTGAAACCTGTGGAAGCACTGAGAAGATAAACAGGATACCATGGAAAAAACGGTCATTGATGCACACAATATCAGCAAGGTTTATAACCCGGAAACCATCCCGGTCTATGCTGTTAATAATGTACACCTGCACCTGAGAGAAGGAGAGTTCACCGCCCTCGTTGGTCCTTCAGGGTCAGGAAAAACAACACTGCTGAATATGATTGGAGGATTGGATACCCCGGACGAGGGTAAGATCTATATCAGCGGAACGGATATTACGCAACTTTCTGCGGGTAAGCTGATTGATTTTCGCCTGCACAACATTGGCTTTGTTTTTCAGTCATTCAACCTGATTCCCGTATTGACCGCGAAAGAGAATGTGGAGTTTATCATGCTGCTGCAGGGTGTCAAAAAAACAGAAAGGGAAAAACGGATGCAGCAATTATTTAAAGAAATTGATTTGGAAGACAAGATCAATGTACGACCCGCCCAGCTATCCGGTGGTCAGCAGCAGCGGGTAGCCGTTGCAAGGGCACTGGCTTCAAGGCCACATTTTATCCTGGCCGATGAACCCACAGCCAATCTTGATTCTGTTTCAGCTTCTCATCTCCTGGACCTGATGGAAAAGATGAATAAGGAAGAGAACATGACCTTTCTTTTTTCCACCCATGACCAACGTGTGATTGAACGGGCCCGCAGGGTAATTACACTGGTGGACGGACGGATCACTTCCGATACGGCAGTGGTACCTACTTCTGTTCCCCACGAACAGGTTAACTCATGAAATTCGCTTTCATAATATTGTTAACGGGGTTGCCTTCCTGGTTTTTTGCGCAGGACAGCACAGAAAGAAAAAAAGCCTTGTCATTTTCCGGTTACATCAAGGATCTTGAATGGGTTCGATTTGATAAAGATTTTAAACATACTGCCGCTACCAATCTTCTTCACAACAGGATGAATGTGAAGTGGAACCCGCTTGAAAACCTGGGCGGCCGGCTGGAACTGAGAAATCGTTTGTATTGGGGTGATGATGTGCACCAACTTCCGGGTTTTAAACAACAACTACGCAATGAAAATGAAGCGGTGGATCTTTCGGTGAATTGGCTTGATAACCGAACAGCCATTCTGCATACAAATGTTGAACGGCTTTGGATGGAGTATAAAAAACACAGATGGAACCTCCGTACAGGAAGGCAAAGGATCAACTGGGGCATTACCAATACCTGGAATCCTAACGACATTTTTAACTCGTACAATTTCCTTGATTTCGATTACGAGGAAAGGCCTGGCAGCGATGCTGTAAAACTACAGTATGTAACCGGTGACCTGTCAACCATTGAATGGGCCGTTGCCGCTACCCGCAACCATCCTATAGCTGCAGCAAAGTATTTTACCAATTACCGTGAGTATGATCTTCAATGGAATGCGGGCCTGTACCAAAATATATTTACTGCGGGTTTTGGCTGGGCAGGCAGTATTAAAGACGTGGGCTTCAAAGGAGAGACTCAATTCTATGCAAAGGAAGATAGCTTAACCCGGTTGCTGCTGGTGCTGGAAGCTGATTATATTTTTAAAAATGGCTGGTACATTTCATTGGCTTTTATGTACAATGAAAAAGGTTTGAACGGTCCATTGAACGGTTTAACAAAACTAAATTTCCAGGCTTCGCCACGCAGCCTGATGCCAACAAAATGGAACCTGCTGGTTAATTCAACAAAAGAATTTACACCGCTGTTCAGTGGCAGTATGAATCTTGTATACGCACCGGGAGCCAACCTGCTGATTCTTTATCCCAGCTTACGATACAACCTGGAAACCAATTGGGATCTTGAATTTGTATGGCAGTCTTTTTTTGCGGAGGTTAATGCGTTTGAAGCGCTTTCGCATACAGGTTACCTGCGGTTGCGATGGAGTTTTTGAAACGGTATGGTCCTGAATATATGGGTTTACGTATTTTGATTGTTTAGCAACAAAAAAATAATTGCGGAGAAAATTTGGCAGTTTAAAATCTTATCGTAATATTGCGATACAAATGGGAGCAACAAAATCATACGAGTTCAGTGTAAAGGAAAACAGGCTGGCTAAATATGCCAAAGCCCTGGCCCACCCGGCAAGGATCGCCATAGTTAAACTACTGGCAAGTAAACAAACCTGCCAATGTGGTGACATCGTTGAAGAATTGCCGCTTTCGCAAAGTACCGTTTCACAACATTTAAAAGAGTTAAAAGAAGCCGGGCTGATAAAAGGCGAGATCGACGGGGCCAAAGTATGTTACTGCATCGATGAAAAAGAGTGGAGGGCCGCCCAGGCAGAACTCAGTAAATTATTTGATACCTATAAAAACGGCAGCAATTGTTGCTGAGTTTTTTTTGGATTTGATCATCGTAATATTTCGATAACTTTAAAATATAAAACAATGGAAACGCAAGATCAGGTAAAAGAACTGGTAAGGCAGAAATACTCAGAAATTGCTTTACAGGATAAAGAAACCAACCAGGCGGGCTGCTGCGGAGCCGGTGGTTGCAGTACAGAAGTGTACAACATCATGTCCGACGATTACTCAAAGCTGGAAGGCTATAATCCCGATGCCGACCTTGGATTGGGATGCGGATTACCAACCCAGTTTGCAAAGATCAAAAAAGGCGATGTGGTGATTGACCTTGGCAGCGGTGCCGGTAATGATGCTTTTATTGCACGACATGAGACCGGCGAAACGGGTAAGGTGATCGGTATTGATTTTACTCCGGCCATGATTGAAAAAGCAAGAAAAAATGCTGAAGTAAGAGGCTTTCATAATGTGGAGTTCCGCCAGGGAGATATTGAAAAAATGCCTGTAACCGCTAATGTTGCCGATGTTATTGTGAGCAATTGTGTTTTGAACCTGGTTCCAAACAAAGATGGTGTTATCAAAGAGATCTACAGGGTTCTGAAGCCGGGTGGTCATTTCTCGATCTCGGATATTGTACTGGAAGGCCAGTTGCCAAAAGAAATTAAAGAAGCTGCTGAAATGTATGCAGGTTGCGTATCAGGCGCCATACAAAAACAGGATTACCTGGAATTGATAGAAGCCAATGGTTTCAAAAATAGTACTGTTCAAAAAGATAAGGCCATCATTATTCCTGATGATATTCTTGCCAATTACCTTTCAACAGAACAAATCAGTGCATTCAGGCAATCAGGTACAGGAATCAGGAGTATAACGGTGTATGCTGAAAAACCTTTGACTGAAGAAGCCTGCTGTAAACCCGGTTGTTGCAATTAATCTCAAACCAACTTTCTTTTTTTACTTTCTAAAATTAAAACCAATGGATCAATCTAACCAGATTTCAGAACAAAACAATGTACAATGTTGTCTTGACTATTGCCGCACAGCGTTTGAAGTAACCGGGCAACAGGTAGTTAACAGCTACAAATGCAGGCAAAAACAATTTTCTTCTTCTGATATGTGGAATATTTTAAAAAACAGGCGAACATTTGTAATAGAAAAAGGTCTTTAAAATTTAATTATATGCTGATAGTTGAAGCTGCCGGTCAAAAGCGTAGTGAATTGATTCAACTCCTGGAGTCGCAGAAACTACCTTTTGAAGATCTGCCAACAGGATTAAACAATTTTTATGCAGCGGTTGAAGATGATCAGGTTGTAGGGCTTATTGGAATGGAACCATATGGCTCATATGGTTTACTAAGGTCCATGGTAGTTCACCCTGAGTTTCGCAACAGGCAGATAGCCGAAAACCTTGTAAGGCAAATAGAAGAAAAAGCAGCTTCAGCGGGCATTGTTTCTATGTTTCTTTTAACAGAAACAGCAGAAAATTATTTCAGCAGGAAGGGGTATGAAAAGATCAGCAGGGAAGAAGTTCCGGCAGATGTAAAAAGTTCTTCTGAATTTAGCCATGTATGTCCGGTAAGTGCAACAGTAATGAAGAAGCATTTAAAAATTACAACCCCGGAATTATAAATCAAATAGCAAAGACGTAGTATGTCAGCAAACAATTGTGCCCCTGCAAACGAACGGAAAAAATTAAGTTTTTTAGACAGGTACCTCACCTTGTGGATCTTTTTGGCGATGGGATTGGGAGTAGCTATTGGTTATTTCTTCCCATCGTCTTCTACATTTATTAATTCCTTTTCTTCCGGTACAACAAATATTCCTCTGGCCATTGGACTGATCCTGATGATGTATCCACCTTTTGCAAAGGTGCGGTATGAAAAACTGAAAGAAGTTTTTAAGAACACAAAGGTGCTGGGCATGTCCTTATTACTCAATTGGGTGATGGGTCCCATACTCATGTTCATACTCGCTATTGTGTTTTTGCACGGTTATCCCGAATACATGGTGGGTTTAATTTTAATTGGCTTGGCACGTTGCATTGCTATGGTTATTGTATGGAACGAACTGGCAGAAGGCAGCCGTGAATATGCAGCAGGCCTGGTTGCATTGAACAGTATCTTCCAGGTTTTATTGTACAGCGTGTATGCCTATGTGTTTATAACCCTGTTACCGCCCTTATTTGGTATTACAGGTTCAGAAGTGAACATTACTATAGGACAGATTGCAGAAAGCGTGGCCATTTACCTGGGTATTCCCTTTGCGGCGGGTTTGTTAACCCGTTTATTGCTTCGCAAGGTAAAAGGAGAAGAATGGTATCAAAACAGCTTCATTCCTTTCATCTCACCCATTACACTTATTGCTTTGCTGTTTACTATTGTCATTATGTTCAGCCTTAAAGGTGAGCTGATTGTACAAATTCCTTTTGATGTGATACGAATAGCCATTCCACTTGTCATCTATTTTGCCATCATGTTCATTGTGAGTTTTTTTATTGGTAAAAAAATGGGGGCTGATTATTCTACCAATGCATCCATAGCCTTTACGGCAGCGGGTAATAATTTTGAATTAGCCATTGCAGTGGCCATTGGCGTATTTGGCATTAACAGCGGCCAGGCATTTGCCGGTGTTATTGGTCCTTTGGTGGAAGTGCCCGCCTTAATTGCGTTGGTGAATGTGGCTTTCTGGCTAAGGAAAAAATATTATACAAAACAACAATTACAAAACGCTTAAATGTTTTATTGATGAAACGGATTTTGGTTTTATGTACAGGCAATAGTTGCAGAAGCCAGATGGCAGAAGGTTATCTCCGGCATTTTGCAGGTGACAAGGCAGAAGTGTACAGCGCAGGTGTTGAAACGCATGGCGTTAACCCAAGGGCCATACAGATCATGAAGGAAGATGGTATTGATATCTCGCATCATACATCCAATAATATCAATGAATACAAAGGAGTTGATTTTGATTTTGTAATAACCGTTTGTGATAATGCCAGAGAACGTTGTCCTTTCTTTCCTTCCCATGCAAAAAAATTTCATTACAATTTTCCCGATCCTGCAAAGGCTTCTGGTACAGAAGAAGAGATCATGCAACAGTTCAGGGAAGTACGGAATATGATCAAAACATACAGCAAGGATTTTGTATCAGATCATCTATAACCGGCATTTAACCATGCTGGTTTTTTTACAGTTTTCCTGGTGTTCAATGATGAAGAACAGAAAAAGCACTGACCACTATCATTGATTTACCCTGGTGGTAAATTTATTTTTACGGTAGTTTATTTCGAAGCAGTTCGGTTAAGTAAGAAAGTAAGTATGGTTGTTTCAAACGAACAACGGCTTATGGCCTGAAATGCAGAAAAAAAACTGTTATCTTAACCAGGAAGGTGGAGAAAAAAATGAGACAAGGGTAGACTGATGGATCTGAAAAGCTTCTAACTATCCTTAGCCGGTAAGGCAGGTTGTACAACAGTCTGCCTTATTTATTTTATCAGGTTTATAATACAGGGCCACTTTCAGCACACGTCTTATCCCATTATTTTTTCCAGTGATGACGATCATTACTTCCCCTTACTGTCATCATAAGTAATTAAGCTGTGCAGCAGGAGTTTTGCAGTTGCAAATACTTCTATCCTTCCAAAAGCTGAATGGGCCTGCGATACCAGTTTCAATTTCTTCACTTATAAATGTTACTTTATGAAACAGTTTATACTTTGCCTGTTTGCTGCATTCATCCTGTTCACTGCAGGAGCACAGACCATTTTATCAGAAAATTTTTCAACTGTTCCCGCCGGGTCCGATCCCCCCAACTGGCAATTGAGCAGTAACACCGACGTACATAATTATGAAAGACCTTACGAATGTATTGCAGATAAGGGTTTGGAGACTCCTGCCGTTGGACATACAGCACCTGCCCGTATGATCCTTCCAACATTATCCTGGGATGCCACCAATAATATCATCCAGGTTCGGTTTAAAGTTTTTGTTTTTGATGCCAATGTAAGCTGTAACAGCGTTAAGGATTTTCCTTGTACAACCTATGTACGTGTTATGCTGGTAAAAGCATCTTATGCCGGTGGTACCAATAACCTGCCAACTGCGGGTGATATTTATGCGGAACAAACCTATCGTATAGCTATTGCCAATGGAGATAATACCATCATCTTTAATCATCCAACCATACCCAATGGTGCAGACTATAAGGTGTATTTTGATTTTAAAACAGCCGAAAACTCCAATTGCACCGGTGCCGGCACACGATTTATTTTTGATGATTTTGTTATCACAAAATCTACCTGCCCGGGTACCTGTGCCCCGGTAGCAAATGATGATTATTTTGAAGCCGGCCTGCTGGGATTTATCAATACCGTGAAAGCAAATGTGTATGGCGGTTACCTGTTATGGGCATCTGAAGGCCGGGCCGGATATGAAATGAAATCACTTTCCATACCGCCTGCTGTGAATGACGGCCTGGATTATGACGCCGATAATCATGCATTGTCTGCTATGCAATTTATTCTAACATCCCAACCTGTTGTTGAGGCTTCAGAAGGTTGTACAGCACCGGCTCCTGCCGGCACATTAACCTGGTTTGGTGATGGTAGCTTTGAGTACACAAGGGGTGATGTATGCGTAATGCGGGTTCAATTTAAATATCTGGTGATAGATCCGAACAATCTTCGTTCCGATACAGCAATGGTTGTTATGGATTTTCCACCCAATGCTCCATTGCCTGTTAACTTCCACTCGTTCAGCGCAGAACGGATGGGTGTGAATGTAGTGTTGAAATGGCAAACCAGTCTCGAAAAAGATTGCCAGGGGTTTTTTGTACAGCGTAACACCGGGAATGGCTGGACAGACCAGGCTTTTTTGGCATCAGCAGCGGTAAATGGTAATAGCTCCTCGCTGAACGCATACCAGTTTACCGACGTCAATAATTTTGCAGGCACTACCCAATACCGCATTGCAGAACAGGATATTGATGGTTCAATGAGTTATACTATGATCAAACTGGTAGGAAGTGAGCAACAGGCTGGTCGTTTGGTTGTATTTCCAAATCCTGCTGCCAACGGTTCTGTTAACGTTCTGTTTCCTGCAGGTTCATCAAATCATAGTGTAGTGTTGTTTGATATGAAAGGCCGTACGCTGAAAGAATGGAGACTGGTCAGTGGCAATTCACTTACCATCACCAATCTCCTGCCAGGTATGTACATGTTGAAAGTATATGACCAGTCAAATCTGCCTATGCATGCAAAAATTGTAATAGTTGAATAGTTATTGGTGGTGTACTAAATAGCCGTTGTAAGCAACGGCTATTTTTTTGAGCATCACCTGAATAATATACAGCAACTGCTTTATTTTCTGCAACCGGTACCAATATTAAAAATGCATTAGAATCATAGAGACGCATTTCGTTTTCCAATCTGTTGGGTATTCTATTTTACCTTTCGGCCATGAAAGTTAAATGGCCGGGCTGGGTGCGTTATAGAATCAAATATTATTTTGATCTGTTTACCGGTGAACGGGTACGAACAAATTTACTCCAGGCTATGCCTCTTTGGATGGCATCCTTACTAACCGGGATGGTGGCGGTAGGTTACACCAAATTATTTGGATGGTCAGAGGATCTATTGCAATATATATTGCAGGGTAGAAACTGGATGATCTTTATTATCGCACCGCTTTGTTTCTTTTTTGCCTGGTTCATTGTTCAAAAGTTAGCGCCTAATGCAAGGGGCAGCGGTATACCGCAGATGATGGCTGCAATTGAACTGGCCAAGCCAAAAACTGATAGTCTTATTGACAGGTTGCTGAGTTTGAAAATAGCCGCTGTAAAAATTGTTTCCAGTTTGCTGATGGTATTGGGCGGAGGTGCTATTGGCAGGGAGGGCCCAACCATACAAATTGCCGGCTCTATCTTTAGAGCGGTGAACAAATGGATACCCGCAACATGGCCCAAATTATCTAATCAGAGTTTTATTTTGACCGGTGGCGCAGCCGGCCTGGCGGCAGCATTTAATACACCCCTCGGCGGAATAGTATTTGCCATGGAAGAACTCTCTAAAATTCATTTACGATTTTTCAGGACTGCTCTTTTTACGGCTGTTATTATTGCGGGTCTTACAGCACAGGCTCTGCTGGGTCCCTATCTCTATCTGGGATATCCCGATGTTAAACACCTGCAATTCACCATTTTTTTTGCAGTGGCAGCAACGGCTGTAATGGCGGGGTTTTTAGGAAGCATTATGGGTAAATGGACCTTAGCTTTTATGAAATGGAAAAGAAGACAAACTCCATTGAAAGGCATTTTGTTTCCAATAGCGGCAGGGTTGATCATAGCACTAATAGCCTATTTTATCAGTTCAGATATTTTGGGCTCGGGAAAAAATATCATGAACAAGGGTTTGTTCACTGCAAATAAAGAAACTTCATGGTACACCATCTTATTGCGCATGACAGGAACCATGTTATGTTTTAATACCGGTGCAGCCGGTGGTGTGTTTGCACCTTCACTTGCAGCCGGTGCATCGGTGGGAGCTTATATAGCTCATGTATTTGATGTGGCAGATGCCAATGCCAACATACTTATCCTGAGTGGTATGGTAGGATTTTTAACGGGTATTACAAGAACACCTTTTACATCAGCTATACTGGTCCTGGAAATGACCGACAGGCATAGTGTTATTTTCCATTTGATGTTGGCGGCTATGATCTCAAATATTGCTGCGCTGTTGGTAGAGAAACGATCGTTCTACGAACAATTGAAAGAAAACTTTGTAGAACAATCATTAGAGAATCACCGGGAGCAAAACCATTAATTGATTTCTTCCACTAGTTTTTTCAGACCTTCCAGCATCATTGCCCAGTTTTTTTCAGAATGTTTTTGTGCTTCTGCTGTTTCATTATTATCCTGTGACAGGGATACCCGGGTTTGATGATCTTTCTCCGTAAGATCAATAGTAACAACGTGGTAATTTTCCGGCTTGTCCTCCAGCCCGGTAAGTGGACTGAAGTGGCTATACTGTAATTTTCTTCCAGGAATGATCTCCAGGATCTCACCCTTGTCTTCATAAGCCTTTCCCTGCCATTCACCTTTCCATGTTATCTTACTTCCTTTTTTCCAGTCAGATTGAACTTTTGCTCCAAACATATATTTAGTGATCACCTCGGGATTTACCAGTGCATTCCATACCTTATCAATACCGGTATTGATAATGGTTTCTGCTTTTGCAATAAAACTGCTTGCTGGCATGATCGTTGGTTTATTGTAGATTATATAGGCAACACGTCTCAATTCCATTAAAATTGATGCCAATCCTCATTCCTCATAAATAGAAGCTGAACTAATTATAATAAGTTATAAAAAACAGCAAGCACAGTTTTTGATATTAGGGTAATGACGGGATGTATAAACCTGGCAGGATTAAATTCAGCAAAATGAAACATGTTATACTTCTATTTTTCTGTGTATGCTTTTATACAACACTAACTGCACAGCATACTCATCAGCATGATAAGCCTTCAAAGGATACTGTAAAAAAAGCAGCTACTAAAGTTCCCCAAAAGGATACCATCCCCAGGCCTGCAGAACATCTCCATACAACTGTGCCTGCAGCCGGCCACGATCATGGCAGTATGGAAGAACATGATGATCATAAAATGAATATGAACCATGCCTTTTCCCGGAATCTCCCCATGACAAGAAATGGTTCGGGTACGTCATGGCTGCCCGATAATTCACCAATGTATGGATACATGTTCCATTCAAAAAAATGGATGTACATGCTCCACGGTGATGTATACCTGCGCTACAATAAACAGGATCTTTTAGATAAAGGAAGCCGGGGCGATAGCAAGTTTGACGCACCCAATATGGTAATGTTCATGGGACAAAAAAATATAGGGAAAAAAGGTCTTTTTCATTTTAGTACCATGTTCTCACTTGATCCTGTAACGGTTGGCGGCGAGGGATATCCATTGCTTTTTCAAACAGGAGAAAGCTTTGAAGGAAAACCATTGGTAGACAGGCAACATCCGCATGACCTTTTCTCTGAACTGTCGGTTAGTTATGCTCATGCTTTGTCAGATAAGTCAGATGTGTTCCTGTACCTGGCCTACCCGGGAGAACCGGCACTTGGCCCCGCCGCTTATGTGCACAGGCCTTCAGGGTTTTTTAATCCCGATGCACCACTGACTCATCACTGGGTGGATGCCACGCATATTACTTTCGGGGTTGCTACAGCAGGCTTCAGGTACGGTAATTTTAAAATAGAAGCATCTTCCTTCACCGGCAGGGAACCCGATGAACATCGTTACAATTTTGACAAACCCCGGTTTGACAGCTGGAGCGGTAGATTGTCATTTAATCCCAATGAAAAATGGGCACTGCAGGCATCGCATGGATTTATAAAAGAACCCGAAACATTTCACCCCGGTGAGAATGTGAACCGTACAACAGCTTCCGCAACCTTTAGCAGCAGGGGATTTGGTGCAACCTTTACCAACATAACTGCGTTGTGGGGAATGAATAAAACAAAAGATCATGATGCTGAGAATGGTGTGTTGCTGGAAGGTTCGCATTCCAAAAAAAGAACAACTGTGTATGGCCGTTATGAATGGGTGCAAAAATCAGTAGAAGAATTGAACCTGGATGAAACCGAGTTTGGACATGATGCCATCTTTCCTGTTCATGCATTTACAGCAGGTGCTTTATATGATGTGTTGAAAACAGGCCAGACAAAATTTGCACTGGGTGCACAAATCAGTTTTTTTAATCCTGATAAAAAACTGGCTGAATTATATGGCGATAATCCATTAGCCGGACAAGTATACCTGCGGATCTATCCAAATGTAATGGGCCAGCGGTCCGGACCGTTTTTTTTGCCTTATTGATGGTTTAACGGCTGATGAAGAATTTTACGGGAAACTACAACATCCCCATTCGCAGCTAGTGTGTTAATTTAATGTGTTTGTAGCCATTTATTGGTTCCTCCGCAAAGCCAGGTGGCATTAAATCCCAGCTTTTTTAAGAACAGTGACGCTTCAGAAGAACGTCCGCCACCTTTTGCACAAACGGTAACCACCGGGTAATGTTTGTCCAGTTCACTGATATGTTCTTCCAACTCGGGTAAAGCAATATTAACCGCATCCGGGATATGCTCTTGCTCAAATTCTTCTTTACTTCTTACATCAATGATCTGTATTTTTTTGTGGTGCTGAAGCGCTTGTTTTACTTCTTCCACATTGATACATTCTTTAATCATTTTTGCTGTTTCAGGCATACGGAATTTTATGACCAGCGAGGAGGCAATTGTTAACACACCAATTAAAAGGATGGCAAATTCAACCCCAAAAACATCAGCTATAATACCCGATATAATGGCTCCGAATGCATAACCCAGGTCTCTCCAAAGCCGGAAGGTTCCAATGCTCTCTGCTCTTTGCCCGGGGCTTGTGGCTTCTGCTATGGTAGCCAAAAAGGTAGGATAGACCAGGGCTGTTCCCAATCCAAGCACCACCGAAATGGTGGTCATCATAAAAAAACTACTGCTGGCAGGTATCAGTAAAATGGCCAAACCCTGTAACAGCATTCCCCAGAACAGCATGGCTTTTTTTGAATAAACATCCGCCATCTTCCCGGTAAATAGTTGCCCGATCCCCCACACG